>NZ_DCEA01000013.1:69229-79078 GCF_002316705.1 Syntrophomonas sp. UBA1041 | reverse complement strand
ACTATTTGTACGCCTCAATCGCGGGCCTGTTTCGCGCCTTGCTCTTCGCTTCCGTCGCTCGCTCTGCCCCTCTTTTCGACTTTGTCAATAAGAGGGGCCCTGGCAGTGACACCAGGGCCCGCTTTATGATGGCGTTATTCTTTTTGTTGAGCTGCAGCAATGACGCCATTGCCGTCTTCGGTGCTGAAAGTGGCGCTCAAAGCCCAACCGGTCTTTTCTGCCATTATATATGTACCCTCCGGGGTATTGGTGGTCGCGGCTATGGTCCAGCCGTTCGATTCCAGGTCGGCTTTGTATTTATTGATCTGGTCAACATTGCCGATTTCTTCATACCAGACCATAATGGTTTGGCCCTCTGTAGTTTTGGCTTCACTGACGTTTGAGATCTTGGCTCCGCTCAACTGTGGAACATCAGCCGGCATACTCTTCGGCCAGGTCAAGTCTCCACCGGTCTTAAAAGAGGAGCTCCCATCCTTGGAATCCACTTGGACTTCGCCGTCATTTAGATCCACCTTGACCTCTCCGCCAGAAGCCGATTCGAGGGCTTTTTCAGTAGCCTTTTCGCCAATCTGGCTGCAGCCTGCTGCCAGGGCTGAGAAGGCGAAAACCAGCATTAATAACACAATCCAACCTGAATGAACCTGCTTGTCAAACATAATAAGTCCTCCCATCCTCTCATAGATATGCCTTCCATATCGGTTGGCTTGAGATTTATCCCTCCTTTAGCCCTGAATTCCTAAATAAGGCTTAACCGGGCTTTCCGCCCGGAGGCAATTTCATCCAGTTTATCATATCTGCAGGAATATTTTACTAGAAAGAAGGACTCTGGGAAATGACAAAATTTTTACATGCCCGCCGGCTGCAAAATGGGTACGGGAGTGATAATGAAGGATAGGCAAGTCAGGATGATTATGTTAACATATTAGATTGTGAGGGGTTCGATTGCTTATTATGGAATTACCTGGTGGAAGGCTGCTGGTTAAGGGGTATTCCAGCTAAAGAGGAAAGGTTAATGATTGAGATACATATACTGGCTAGCGGAAGTACCGGCAATGCCGCCCTGTTTCAATTCGGTTCCACCTCTATCCTGATCGATGCGGGCATCAGCGCCCGGCGTATCGCCAATGGGCTCAAAGCGGTGGGGAGCGATGTCAGGGCGATTGATGCCATCCTCTTGACCCATGAACACAGCGACCATATTAAAGGGGTCGAAGTCCTGGCGCGCCGCTTTCAGATCCCGGTTTATTCACGGGCCAAGACCTGGGAGAGGCTTCCCTTCAGAGACAACATTCCCGGCAGATGCTGCTGTTTACTCGACGATACCATGAAGATTGGCCCGGTGGACCTGGAATGCTTTCGCATCTCCCATGATGCCGTTGATCCGGTAGGTTTTACCTTTCATTACCGCCAGCGCAAACTGGCTTTTGCCACCGATGTGGGCTCTATAACCAAAACGGTCGTTGACGCTCTTTCCGGGGCGGATGTGGCGGTGCTGGAGGCTAACCATGATCGGGAGATGTTAGCCAAAGGACCTTATCCGGGCTTCCTCAAACAGCGCATCAGCAGCGGCAGGGGACATCTCTCCAATGACCACAGCGCTCGAATCCTGGCCCAGATAAAAATGAAACCTGGATTGCGGGTCTTCCTGGCCCACCTCAGCCAGCAGAATAACCGCCCCGATATAGCTGAAGACACGGTGGCCCGTTATCTGAGAAAACAAGGCTGCGATGTGGGGCGCGAAATCATTCTGCATCAGACCCATCCTCAACAAGCGGTGGGGTGCCGGGTGCAATCGTGGCTAAACCAGCCGCGGCCATAACGTCTGGGATTCATAACTTCCATCAATCCTCTGGAACTTTCCAATGCTCCTTCTCTTGCTGCCAGTTCCACAGCTCATAATATTCCTGCGGCGGCCTCAAGATCGTAGCTTTGCAGGACGCCAGGCATTTTCCGTCTTCAAGGCAAATCTCTGCAGCAACCTTGGCTCGCATACTGCCCCCTTTAATAACCCATCCGGTAACCGTAAGCGTTGTATTGGTCGGCACCGGGTGCCGGTATTTAACCTCCAGGCTGGCGGTAACAAAGAGGCGGTCATTCCCACCATCGATCATTATCGCCCGGCCTGAGGTTTCATCCAGGATGGCGGCAACAATGCCGCCATGAACGAATCCGGGATAGCCGTTGAAGTGTTCCGGGATTTCCAGTACGGCCCGGACCTTTCCCTCTTCGGGGTGATTGAACCACACCATTTTCAGACCGATATTATTTTCCCGGCCGCATAAAAAACAGGTCCGGGAAACAGGTTGTTTGTTCATTACAGTCCTCCTGTAGACTATCTCTTGAGATGATTGGCGGAGTGGGGTTAGGGCTGGCCGGTATCATAAATGAAACCGGCCGCTTTTCCCCTGACCGTTATTTCTTTTCAACCGGGGGATACTCCACTCCGAAGGTATCCACCTGAGCGGCTTTTATACGCTGGTCGTTTAGAGGCCGGTCACGGAAGTCCCGCTTTTGGGCGACAATATCATCCACCGCTTCCATCCCTTCCAGGACCTTGCCGAAAGCCGCGTACTGCCCGTCGAGATGAGGCGCCGCTGCCACCATGATGAAGAACTGGGAGCCGGCAGAATCCGGATGCTGGCTGCGGGCCATGGACAGGACCCCGCGATCATGCCGCAGGTCATTTTTAATGCGGTTGGCTGCGAATTCGCCCTGAATACTGTAGCCCGGCCCGCCGGTTCCTGTACCCTGGGGACAGCCGCCCTGAATCATAAACCCGGGGATAACCCGGTGAAAGGTGAGGCCGTCGTAGAAACCGCTTTTCACCAGGGATATAAAGTTATTGACCGTATTAGGGGCCGTTTCGGGATAGAGTTCGGCCTTGATAATGGCGCCATTTTCCATTTCGATTGTAACAACCGGTTTGGTAGTCATAACATCTTCCTTTCACGTTTGCTAGGGCTATTATACCAGATATGAAGATGAATTCCATTTAACCCGGGCTAGAGGCAGTTTATGAGCAAGGCTATATCTTGAGAAAGATTGTGGATTATAATAAGAATCAATACCAGAAATAGTGACGGAAAGAGTGATGGCTTATGAACCTGAAGTCCTATACAATCGCCGCTTTGGCCGGAACCGCCCTGCTGGTGGCCATAGCCGGGACTGTTCAGCTGCCCCAGCTGGCCACAGCCCTGTTGTTCTTTTTGATGGGGCTGGCGGTAACAGTTTCGGGAGCAGCCTATTTCAAAAACCTGCAGACCCTTAATTTACAGGGCAGGGTTATCAGCGGGATTGCAGAATTGCACCTTAAGCCCGATGGGGAGGAGGCTCTACAGCAAATCGAAAAGATTCTTAATAGAATGTTTCCCAGGGCTACACTATACCGTTATCCATTCTCGGGGCAGAGCGGTCCCATCACAGAGTGGGAACCAGCTTCCCGCTTAGCCCGGCAAAGCCTGGAAGAGAGCCGGGCCCTGATTATATATGGGCGGGGCGAAGAAGATATACAGTTGCCTGCCGGGATTGAAAATCTGGCCGTAGTGCCATTAGGCAGCCTCAATCTCCAGGCCTTGTTTATGATCAATATACCGCCGCAAGTCGGCCCTAGGAACCTGAAGACGGTGCTGGAAGCCCTGCTGAATCATCTAGGGGTCGTGTTTGGCCGGGTTGAGCTTAAACAGCAGGAACAGCAACGCTGTGAAACACTACTGGGGGCGGCTGTTCAAGCCATGGAAAGCCATCAACCCGTATTTATAGGTCATGCCCGGCGGGTAGCCCGCATCAGCCGCCTTATCGGCCAGCGTCTGGGGATGACAACAGAAGAGCTGCAGCAACTGGTCTACGCGGCCTTATTGCATGATATCGGCAGGTGGACGGCCGCCCCGGAGGATGAGGCCGAAATGGACCATGCTTCTTTAGGCCAGCAGATGATCCCGGCCAAAGAATCCCTGGCAGCCATAAAATCAGCGGTCTGTCATCATCATGAACGCTATGACGGCAGCGGCTACCCTTTAGGCCTGAAGCACACCGATATACCCCTGGCGGCCCGAGTAATCGCAGTGGCTGACATATATGACGCCCTCACCAGACTGGCAGATGAGGAGGAGGCCTATGATCATGACCAGGCCCTGGCGATAATCAAAAAAGCCATCGGTACTCAATTTGACCCCCTGGTGGTAGTAGCATTTGAGGAGGTGGCAGCGGAGCCAGGGCAGGATCACTCTTAGCAAGAGTCTTTTGTCTTATAGAGGTTTAAACATGGTAAATCGCTATACTCAAAGCTTAAAGTCGGCCCTGAGAGTAATCGATACTATTAGGGAGGGATTGATGGTATTTAGGCTTAATTACTGGAGGAGGGGCCAATGCAAGACAGAAGCTTGAGGAAAGCAACCCATATTAAAATCGCCATCAGAGTCCTGGTAGGACTCATAGTCTTTTTAAGCTTTTTTTCTTATGGATTAAAACCGCTTCAGGCGTTTGACCCCCAGAATTACAGCATAGACACGATTACTGTTTTTAAGGTTTATAATGCCGAAAGGCAGTTGGAACAACGCCGGGTGTTGATTACCGGTCAATACCTTAAGGATGCCTCGGTAGGCATGATTACCAGCAGTGGCTACCAGGAATTAAAAGACCGCATCAATAACTCCGAGGGACTCTTGCAGTTCAATATTAATCAGGATCAAACCGGCAATTATCTGGTCATCGAGGGGCTCTCCATTGCCCTTAACGAAGGAGCTATGCCCGGTTTATCCGGGGTAAACCGTAAAGTCCGGGTGGGATTGGATGACCTGCACATTTCCGGCACCAACCTCAGTACGGTCAAATACACCCCGGGACTCAGTGCCGGCTATGAGCATGAAGGCGCTTATACCGCCCTGGACAAAGGCTGTTTCGACAGTGACAGTGAAGTGGCTATTCCTAAACCCGGCGGTGCCTTGGGATTGCAGAACCTGATATTCGAAAAGACCGAAACCTCAAGTTATGAACTCAGACCGGGGATAAATAGAACTGTAGAGATCACAATTAAACATACTTATCTGAATCAATTCCGCTTTGTTCAGGATATATCTGTCCAAGGACTGGAGATGTACCCCAACCGCGGCGAAGCAGGTTCCAAGCTGATCTTTCAAGCCCCGCACCCCCAGCTCAATACCTATGAGGTGTTTTTTCTAAAAAACATTGATGGAACTGATCCGTACACAAGCGTTAACCAGGGTAAAAACCGCACTTTTCAGAGCAATGTAAACCATATGGACATCCTTACCGTAGAGGTTCCCAACCTGCCGGTAGGGGAATATTACGTGGTTTTAACCAATCCGGTGGCTTTCGGTTTCGATCCCATGAATCAAGTGGTTCAAGAGCTTATAGTTGGGCAGCCGCAGTATCAGAAGTATACGGTGATCGATGCCAATATCAAGTCGGTCATCCTCAGTGTTCAGCCTGCTTCCGGACCGGATACGGGTTCGCGGGTAACCATCAGCGGACAATTTTTTGGAACCCTGAATATACCCGAATTCGTGCCTGATGAAACCACCATTCTAACCCCTGATCCCCCGGTCAACTCTAAAGAGCTTTTGCTCACTTATGGTCCTGGAACTTACCGGGGAACACCAATCAAAGAGGTACAGCGCAAGTTGAAGGTTATCATTGGGGATCAGGCTACTTTTCTACCCCGGGCTGACGGCTCCGGGTATGAAGTGAGTTTTAATGCCGACCTGGATATCATCACGGTACACAGTGCGCAGGTAGCCGATGCTGTTACCGATCCCCGCAAGGATGTTGTGGTGGAGACCGAGACCATACTTACCAGAGCCGATGACAAGACCATCGTTTTTACCGAGAGGGCCTCGTTGAGCAATGGCTACACCTATATCCCCAGCAAAATTCAGCCGCAAATTGTGAGTATGAGCCCGGATAGGATTCAAGTCATCGCTTCCGGAGGGCATTATGTGGTGCCTGAAGACCGGATGGCCGCCATAACCGGCAATAACTTTGCGGTAACCCGTTTCATCGACGCTCAGGGACAGGAAATACTGCGCTATCCCATCCTTGAGCTGGGGCCGGAGCTGCTCCTGGACAAGAACACCCAGCCGGAGCTTTACGTCCGGGTATTCGACAAGAACGGCCGGGAGGTGGACGGAACCGAGGGCAATGAATTAGGAACCAGGATTTTGTTCATGATTCCGGCTGATTCCAGTTTGAACACCCTGGGAAAAAACTATTTAAAAGTAACCAATCCCATCAAAAATTCCCCCCATCCCGGACTATCAGCCCAGCGCCCCGATTTTATCAGTTTTGTCAACCCTGAAGCCAGCCGCCAGCCGGTCATCACCGGGGTCAACCCTGATGCCATCACAGTTGACGGCGGTGAAAGCATCGAGATAGCAGGCAGCAATTTCATGAGCGGGGTCAAGGTATTCATCGACGGCTGGGAAATAAGCCCGATTTCACGCCAGGAAGACGGCAAGAGAATCACTCTGCAAGCCCCGTCCGGGCGTGAAGGGGAGACCCAGCTGCAGGTCATGAATCCCGAAGGAGCTATGGATACAGCTTTATTTACCTATGTTCTTACCTATACCAACCCCAAAATATCCGGTTTTGCCCCCAAACTGGGCAAAACCGGAACCCTGGTTATGGTTAAGGGGGATAATTTCCTTAAACCGGAGCCATCTTCCGGAGAGAGCAGCCCGCTGAAACTGATCGGCACCCGGGTTATGATGGAAGGGCGGGAAATCAACCAGTACAACCGCGATCCCGTCACTAATAAAATCGAATTGCAAAATTATGTCAATAACGAACAGCCTTTGTTGCGCATTCAAAGCGGAGGCGGGGCTTCGTACCTGGAACTGGCCGATTACTATCAAGCCGTGCTCCTGCAGGCTAACAGCCCCGGCAAGGAGCTGTTCACCCTGGATAAGGCCCATAACGGGGAAATCACGCTCAGCAACGGCTCAGACTTGACCTATAAACTGGAAGTAAATCCCGACAAGCAGGTGGAAGCAGTGCTATCCAACGGCTTCAGGGCATTGCTCACCCTGTCTGGGTCGTCATGGGAGATTGCCGGCAGTCCCCCTTTGAGATTGGATATTAAGACCCTCTACCAGGTGAACAGCAGCAATCATTTCACCGGTAAGCGGGTAGAGGTTGTGGACAGCGAAACCCTGCTGTTTACGGTGCCAGTCTTGGAGGCGGACGGGTACTACGACCTGACTGTCATTAATCCTGATACCAAAAAGGACAGCCGGGTCGATGAGGCTGGCTTCTACTACTATAAAATGCCTTTATCCCGTCCGGAGATCACCGCAATCGAACCTGATCAGGGCTCCACCCAGGGCGGCTATACTATCGACATTAAGGGCCGGGAGTTCGAGGATAACGGCAATACCAAGGTCAAAGTGTTCATCAACGGCATGGAAATCAAAGCTGCCGATACCCAGGTAAACAGCAGCGGCGACATGATTACCGTAAAGGTTCCGGCTTATCCCGGCGATTTGCGCCAGGATAAAAGCACTGACCGCTTAACGGTGCCGGTGGTCATCGTTAATCCGGACGGGGGCAGTGCCGGGGTCAAACAGGGATTCACCTATGTGGTTCCCAGCAGTCACCCCTTTATCACGGCATTGACACCATCAAAGGGCAGCGGGGTCGGCCAGGAGGTGGTGGAAATCACCGGCAGCGATTTTCGTTATTTTGAACCCTATGATGATGCCAACCGCAACCAGATTCGAGACCCAAACGAGCCTTTCAGCGACCTTAACCACAATAATCGTTGGGACAGTGAGATTGACATAGACGATCCGCTGACCGATTGGAGAGCGCCGGTAGCCCTCAATCACAGCCAGTATGATCATTACTACGATTCACCCATCTTGCCCCGCATCTATTTTGGGCAAGAAAGAGCCCGTATCGTAGAATTTGCCCGGGGTTATGTGAAAGTGCTCACCCCGTCGGCTGCCGCTGGCACGGCCAAGGTTTACCTGCTCAACAATGATGCCGGTATTAGCAACACGGTGAACTACAGCTATGAGGCTTTAACCCCCCGCATCACCAGTCTGGTGCCCGCCCAGGGGCCTAAGCAAGGCCGTCAATACCTGGAGATGTTCGGCAGCGGTTTCGCCAACACTGCAATTACTGTTCTGCACGATGGCAGTATCGAAACCCTCAACATGCCGGCGGTTCGTTTCGGCAGTATTGATAATCGCAGTATTCCAAGCGATCAGCCCAATTCCGGCCGGATCGACAATGGCTTGGCGACAGTACAGTTGGCAGGAGGCTTAACTGTGGAATACCAGGCCGGGAATACATTAAAGCTCAGGGTGGAGGAAAAAGGCCATGTTTTTGAGCAGGTTTATTCCTATGATGACACTCCGGTTTATATCGATTTGGGACAGCTCCGGCTGCAAGGCGATGAAAATACTTCATACGGCGGTTATGAGCTGCTCAAAGTAAGCGTGGAGGAGCGCCGTCTTGTAGTGGAGCGGGGTTATGCCCCACAGGTGGAGATGCTTTCCGGTCGTCAGCTGGCAGTGAAAACCCCCAGCTACTATACCATAGGGGTGGTGGCGGTCAGGCTTTATAACCCTGACGGCAGCCAGGCCCAGGCTCAGTACGAGTATAAAAACCCCGACAGTCATCCTCAGATCGTGAACATTACCCGCGATGGCAACGAACCCCAGGTAATTACAATCGGGGGTCAAAGCCGGCGCATATTAAAAATGGATTATCGATCCCGGGCGGTGATCAGTGTTTTAGGCCAGGATTTCCGCGAAGGGGCCCGCATTCAGGTGGGAGATTTGTTCAATATAGAGTCTAAGGACATTGACTATGAACTCCCCGGAAAGCTCAGCTTCGTTATGCCGCTGGCAGCGGAAACGGCCGTCGGCAACCTGTACCGGGTGGTGGTTGTCAATCAGGACGGGGGCACCGCTGCCTCAGACCAGATACCCGGGGAAACGAGCATTTACTTGCAGTTTACCAGCGGTGAGAGCAGCCCCGGCCTGACTTCGCTTTCCCCGGCCATGGGGCCAGCCAGCGGCGGTACCGCAGTGCTTATCGCCGGAAGTGATTTCCGCAGCAGTATCGATGGTTACGATGATTCCCTGGAGGTTTATTTCGGCTCCGTAAAGGTGCCTGACGGCGATGTCAGCCTCCTGGATTATAAAACCTGCCGGGTGATAACCGTTCCGGGGAGCCCGGGGACGGTTGATGTTAAGCTGGAAAATCCGGACGGAACCGTGGCCGGCCTGGCTGGTGCTTATACTTATATCAGCGAACCTGAGGTGGCAACGGTTTGGGATAGTGCGGGAAATACCCGCATCACCGAGCTTTCGATCCTGGGGGGACAACAGATCACAATTAAAGGCAGCGGGTTTTTACCGGGTGCGGTGGTGATATTTAACCCGGTGTTGGCAGAAAGCGCTTCTGCTGCCGCGGGAAGCCCGCTTTATCGTACTGTAGGCCGAACTGTAGAGGGGCGCAACGTCCGGGAAAGCGAGCCTTTTTACCTGCAGTCCGGGCAGGCGGTGGCCGCCCAGGTTTTAAGTCCCGACACCCTTCTGGTTACCGCACCCGGAGGGGCAATCGGCAGCGGCGGTTTACTGGTAAAGAATCCTGACGGGGGGGCCAGTGATATTCTGGAATTGCCTTATGATCTCCCCAGCTTACCGTCTCCCGGGGAGGTAACAGCGGAAATAATCCACGATTCTTACGCTGACTGTGACCGCTATATCAAGGTTCATTGGACTCTGGTGAAGGATGCTTCCCAGTATGAGATCTATGTGCTGATCGATAATGAACGCGAATACATAGGCTCGACCCGGTTGACCTCATTCGTATATCAGAGTC
>NZ_DCEA01000013.1:68400-69041 GCF_002316705.1 Syntrophomonas sp. UBA1041 | reverse complement strand
GACCTCATTCGTATATCAGAGTCTTAAGCCAAACCGCAGCTATCAATTCGTAGTAACTGCGGTTGGAGACTTCGGCTCTTCGCCGCCCTCCATGAAGAGCAACCGGGTGCGCACCGGATCACAGGCGGGCAACCCGGACAGCGACGGCAGTCCGGGGGAATACAGCCAGACGGTGCGCAAAGGCAACCAGGTCTTTTATAGCATCGGAACCAGGGATGATTCCAGAGGCTGGTTTCTTGACCTGACACAGGGGCAGCTGGCTGGAGCCACAGAGGTTGAAGTAGCTATTCCGGCCGCTTTGATCAGCCGCAACAGCAGTTCCGATCTGCGCATTCGCGGACGGGACTTTGAAATCAGCATCAGCCCGGCTGTATTTAATACTCATCAGGTCAGGACGGCCGCCCGGCAGGATGATGCCGGGATTCGTTTAAAGATCGCCCCGGCTGCTCCTCAAACCGGAGCGGTATCAGGCAATTTACTGTCGACGCCGTATAGCATTGAAGCTCAATTCTATCAGGGTGTAAATCAAAGCAGGGTTGATAATCTCTCCGGCAGTTTCGCATTATTGCTATCATACGATCAGTATAAAGCACAGCTGCGCCAGTTAAGAACGGTCATGCCCTGCCGCCTGGATACCTATC
>NZ_DCEA01000013.1:59903-68248 GCF_002316705.1 Syntrophomonas sp. UBA1041 | reverse complement strand
GATACCTATCAGGGGGCCTGGGTACCGCTGGAGGCTGAATTCGCCGGGGGATGGATCAGCCTTGATAGTTTGGGAACATACGGCATGATCGGAAAGAGGGGGTAGGGGTTATGGTTAAACGGATAGCAATCTTTATGATGGCATTGATGCTGCTGTCTGCCGGGGGGGTTCAAGGAGCCTGGGCGGCAGATACCGTGGTTGTAATCGAAGGTTATTTGATGGAATTGAATCCCCAGTCCGATTCCGGGGCCGCCAACCTCCGGGTTGAGGATTATTCCGGGGCTCTCTACCGCTTGTCGGTGCCTGACCCGGCGCCGTTTGCCATCGACGGCATCCCCGTTGGCTGGGCTGATCTGCAACCCGGACTGGAGGTGATCGTGGCTGCTGAAGGTTCGCGATTAATCAGCCTGGAGGCTTTTTCCACCCCTCATCCGGGATATATAGCTCCGGGAAGCCTGACCGTAATAGGGCTGGTTACTGCTGTTGACCGAGATCAAATCACGGTTATGGAGGATACCGGTCTGGAGGGGCATTATACTTTAGCTCCTTTTACCACCGTCACCAAGAACGGAGTGGCGTTGCCTTTAAATGCTTTATATGTGGGCGACCGGGTTATACTCCATTTTGACGACCTCGACAGTGCATTGATCAGCCGCATGGAAATTGAAGGCAAATCCATTCTGGTCAGCCAGCTGTATCGTGCCACCTTGCAACTGGTTAATCCACTGGAAGGCATATTGTCCTGTTCAGAAGTGGAAGCCTTCCATAACGGGACCTGGCAGCCTGCCCAATCGGCCAGGTCTTTTGCCTATAGCGGTGACCTCCCCGTATATTTGAGCGGGCACCGGATCATGACCGCCAATCTGAAATACTACCGCGGTAAAACCGTGTACCTTTTGACCAAACAGGTTATGGGACAGGAAAAAATCGAGCGGCTGATCCTTAAAGGTCATACCGAGTACACCTATAATGGCCGCCTTGATCGGGTGAACTTTTTTAGCGGGGAGTTTGAGTTAAATCAGAAAAATTTCATGATGGGTGAAGGCACCGTCATAATAAAGGACGGACGCCTGCAGGATAAAAGCGTGCTCAGCAGCGGGAGCAGCGCCCTGGTCATTGCTGACAGCTGGCTGGGGCAGTCCTTGAGCAACATCGTCTGCATATTTGACCAGGCTCTCAACAATTCCAGCCTGGGCCAGCAAAGGCTGTATTACGGGCGTATCGACCTGATTACCGAGGACAGCTTGTGGCTTAAAAATCCATATCAGCTGCAGAATAATCTATTTGCAGATGCCGGAGATGAGGTGCAGCTTTATTATGGCAGCGACAGTCGGGTTTATGACACCGAAACAGGCGACTGGCTGGAAACTGGAGAACTCCTGGCCGGCTCCTACGCGGTGGATGAAGCAAGCGAGTACAGCGAGGATCATGACCTCAAGGATTGGTACGGCTATGTTTATACTGACAGTGATCATATCATAGGTATGGCTGTAGAGCCGGATAAAGGCGATTTGGATTCATTGCGGGTCAGTACCGGAACCATATCGACGGTGGTGGATGATCCCCTTATAGGCTGGAGCATCACTCTGGGAGACGGCTATGACTGGAGCAATCATAACCGGCAGTGGATGCTCAAGAGTCAGTTCCTGAGACTGAGCACGGCAGATGCTTTGATCATTAAAAACGGACAGCCTGTCTCGGCCCACCAGCTCAAGCCAGGAGACCGTCTCTATCTGGTCCGGGATGATTTCTACGTTCGTTGTGCGGTTGTCAAGTAATCACGGCCGTATCTCGATAAACTAAAATATAATCTCTTTAGGAGCGGTATTATGCAAAGATGGCTAGCTTTACTGGTAGTTGTGCTTTTAATGACCCCTCTACAGCCGGTCTGGGCTGCGCCTCCTGATTATTGCGGCGGCGTAAATAATGAATATGAATATCAGGAAGTGGTGTTCCTTTCCGGAGAGCCGGTCTTATTTAAAGGCTCTTTCACCAGCAGTGAAAAAATAAGTGACGTCAAAGGTACAGTGAGTTACAAATTTGATCTGAAGCCGGCCGACCCTGCCTTGAAGGGCAGCCTGGACCGGCGCGTTACCTACGAATCGGCTTACACCAATTTCAGCCCACAAGGCCAGACTACTGGAGCAACCGGCATAAAGAGCTACCGGGAAACTGTGGTTTTAGGAGAGGATCGTTTCACCCTGGAGGATTATCAATTCTCCCGTTCGGATGTGGTGGACAACCGTCCGGCGGCGGATTTCTTTTCGGGGACCATCGCGGCCCGCAAGGTTTATAAGCTTAATAAAGATGAAGGCACAGTGATAGTGGATATCAGCGGAGGAGCCGTGGGCTACAGCAATTTCTGGGGCAAGACCGAAACCCAGATACTGGACTACAATCTGCAGTCTGAGCTGCTGCCCTCTCCCGGTGATGAAGAAAAGCGGGGCGGCTTCTCCTGGGCGGGCACAGTCCGGGTAATCGCCTCCGACAGTTTGCGCAAAAGCCTGGATTACTCCCCCAACGAGGTTTCTCTGTCCAGTTTCCCGGGGGGTCATATGACGGTAGAAAAGCGGGAAATGGTGTCCAGCTGCCAGTATGACCTGCCACGAATGAAGGACGGCGTTCCCCGGGAATACCAGCGGGAAAGCGGTGAGATAGATCTGCATCAGGCCATGCTCCCCAATATCGAACGCTTGATTTTACCCAAGTTCCGCGATTTAGGCGGGCACTGGGCCGAGGAGGATATCAAAAAGCTTTATTCTCTCAATGTTTTTCAGGGGACCTCGCCCTTCTTTCTGCCAGATGCTCCTATGACCCGTATGGACTTCACCCGTGCGGTAATGAGGTCCTGTAATATCAGCCCGGAACAGCCCCAGAAAACTGGCCTGGTACGGACCCGCAAGGCCGCCTCCGAGGCTTCGCTGGTAAAGGATGTGCCGAGCAGTAATCCTGACTACCAATATGTAAAAGAAGCTATTAACCGGGGACTGGTGCAAGGGGTTGGCGGCTATTTTCTGCCTGATTCATCCCTGACGCGGGCGCAGGCGGTTACCATTCTGGTGCGGGGTCTGGGATTTGAATACAATGCTCCCGCCCCGGGATTTTTTACCCAGTTTCGCGATGATGCCGAAATCCCGGCCTGGGCCAAAGACAGCGTTTACATGGCCCGTCAGATCGGACTTTTGGCCGGAGACAGCAGCAATCGGGTGCATCCCAATCAGGTCATGACCCGGGCTGAAGCCTCAGCTATGCTGATTCGTTTCTTGAGCTTTCTGGAAAGGGATCTGCAACAGGATTACCGGGAAAATATCGTACTTTATAAATAGCCGCCGGGTTGATCAAAAGGCAGTTATAACGAAAGCGGTGAAACACCGATGACAAGAAACCGGACTTTTACAATTGTAATAATTGCTCTTCTCTGCCTGCTGGCGGTATGTTACCTGTGGCCGGCAGGGGTGGGGGCGGCTTTGCCTTTTAACAGCCGTTCAGACCTGTGGGATCCCGGCAAAAGCCAGCAGCAGCCGGTTTATACTTTTCCCCGGGCCGAGAAAACCAGCTATCAAATGGATCTGTATCTGGATACTTTAAACCGCACCATTTATGGCCAATCCTTGATCAGCACCGTCAATTCCTCAGGCGGGGTTCTGGGGGAATTGTGGCTGACGGTATATCCTCAGGCCTTCCAGAGCAAAGGCTTAAGCCCCGCGCCGGCTGCAGCTTATTCTCAGGGCTTTTCCCGGGGGGGGATGCAGATCAAGCAGATCCAGGTCAACGGAGAGAACAGCGAGTTCCTGATGGAGGACATCTCCTTGAAGATCATGCTGCTCCGCGAATTATTGCCCGAGCAGGAGATTGATATAAGGATATCCTGGCTGGCCGAGGTGCCTCGGGTTGGATATCGCTACGGGACCCAGGACGGGATTTTTATGCTGGGACATATCTATCCGGTCTTAAACACTTTGACCGCTGACGGCTGGTGCCTGCCGACCAATATTCCCTTTGGCGATCCCTTCTGTCTGAGCGCGGCTAATTATCTGGTACGCATTAACGCTCCGCAGCATTACCAGTTGTTAACCAGCGGGGAGAAAATCGCCGGCCTGGCCCTGGATAACGGCCGGGAAAACCATCTCTTCAAAGCTGAAATGGTGCGGGATTTCTCCCTGACCGCCGTTTCCGGTTATGAAAAACTGCAACAGCAGCACCAGAACACAACTTTGAACTGTTATGTCCCTCCCCGGCTGAAGGAGGAGGGAAAGCAGATGCTAGCGGAAGCGGGGCGAATTCTGGAGTACTTCAACTGTATGTGGGGCTCATATCCTTACGGCGAATTAAACCTGGTGGTGGCGCCGATGCATGGATTTGCCGGTATGGAATACGCAGGGGTGGTGTATGTGGCCGAGAACCAACTGAGCAGCCCGGGTTTAGGAAATTTGCTGGCTCATGAAATCGCCCACCAATGGTGGTATGGAATGGTGGGCAATGACCAGTATGATGAACCGTGGCTGGATGAAGGACTGGCCAGTTACAGCGCTTCATTGTACCTGAACTACCGGCAAGCCACAACCTCGTCTACGCCGATGGCCGTTCAAGCCATGAAGCTGGATCGGGCTTTGCCTGAATTTTCCGGACCCGATCAATACCATTCCGTGGCCTACCAGGGCGGGGAATCATTCTGGTGGGCACTGGAGGAGGAGCTGGGCCATGACAAGGTGCAAAAAATCTTGCGCAGCTATTTGGCCAAATATAAATACCAGCTGGCTTCAACAGCGGATTTAAAACAGGTTATCAATCAGGAAGCACACCGCGATATGAGCAGCTTTTTTTCCAGATGGTCCCTGTGATTACACCAGGGCTCCGCATTCGCGCAGCAGCCTGGTTGCGATATCGGCCTGATCGTTGTCAGCTGTCATGGTCAGGATATGGTTGTAGCCTCCCTGATCAGAACCAAATGAGCCTGCCATCCCGCTGACATCCGGATCGGATCCCAGCAGGATTTGATGATGGCCCTGACGGGCCCGTCCTGATCCCAGGACCAGGGCGGTTAAACTGGTTGCCGGGGTACTGTAAACCGTTCTGCCCGGAACCGGTACGATGGTATCTACAGATATGTCTTGAAAACCATGTCGAGTTAAAACCTGAGCCGCTTTGGCAGCTTCGCCTTCATCGCGGAAATAGGCCAGAATTGACCGGTTACCCCTATCTAATCGCATTTCCTTAGCCTCCTTGCATAATTTCAGGACATTTGCTCAAAAATTGGCCGAGTCACCTGTTTATAGTTTGTGCCCGGATAAGGTAGAATATATGTGGTAAATAAAGCACTGAGGAGGTCGTTCATGAACCCCATTGAGGAGATCAAATCCGCTTTGCGAAGCATGATCATATCAGCATTGAATCAGGCCCGGGCTGAGCAAGCCCTTGTTTTTGATTCTATCCCCGATTTTGTGATTGAAGTGCCGCGGGAAAAAGGGCATGGGGATTTTGCCTGTAATGCGGCCATGCTGATGGCAAAATCAGCCCGCCGGGCGCCCCGTGAAATTGCCCAGATTATAGTTGACCACCTTGACCGGCAGGCTCTTTCGCATCTCGACCAGGTAGCTGTGGCAGGGGCTGGATTTATAAACATGTACCTGCGCTCCGATTGGCTATACAAGATCCCGGCCCTGGTGATGCGGATGAAAGAGGCCTATGGCTCGGCCCCCCGCAACGGTAAACGGGTTCAGGTGGAATTCGTCAGCGCCAATCCCACTGGAAACCTGCATATGGGCAATGCCCGCGGCGGAGCTATCGGCGATACCCTGGCCAACGTGCTCCATTATGCCGGCTATGACGTGGAACGTGAGTTTTACATCAATGATGCCGGCAATCAGATTGAAATATTTGCGGAATCCCTTGAAGCCCGGTACCTGCAGCTTAGCGGGCAAAATGTGACCTTCCCGGAAAACGGCTATGCCGGCCAGGACGTGGTGGATACGGTAAAGAGTATCAGGGCCCGGGAAGGAGACAGCCTCCTGCAAGTAGATTCCCGGGAACGGCAGCAGAGACTGGTGGCTATGGCCCTGGAAGAGAAGCTGGCTTATATCCGCCACACCTTGGAAAGCTTTGGCATCAGCTATGATTTGTGGTACAGTGAAAAAACGCTGCATGAGAGCGGACAGGTCAAGGCCGTGATCGAGGAACTGAGGCAAAAAGGCTACATATACGAGAAGGACGGGGCTCAATGGTTTAGGACCACTCTATTGGGTGATGAAAAGGACGAGGTGGTCATCCGCGCCAACGGACTCCCCACCTATTTTGCAGCCGATATCGCCTATCATAAAGATAAATTCGAGCGGGGCTTTGATTGGGTCATAGATGTATGGGGAGCCGACCATCATGGCCATGTGGCCCGTATGAAAGGAGCCATGGCCGCACTGGGATATGACCCCGCGCAGCTGGACGTGATCTTGATGCAGCTGGTGCGCTTGTACCGGGGCGGGCAGATTGTGCGCATGTCAAAACGCACCGGAACTACGGTTTCACTGGATGAACTGATCGAAGAAGTCGGCAGGGATGCGGCGCGTTTCTCCTTTGTGATGCGCAACCCCGACAGCCACCTGGATTTTGATATGGAACTGGCCAAACAGCAGAGTCTGGAAAATCCGGTTTATTATGTGCAGTATGCTCACGCCCGCATCTGCAGCATATTCCGCCAGGCTGGGGCCGCCGGTGTAAAATGGGATCAAGGAGAAACGCCAGATATTGCGGTGCTTAACCAGGCCGAAGAGATCGTTATATTGAGAAAAATCGCCGAGTTCCCCATGGAGGTGGAGGTTGCCGCCAAAACCCTGGCGCCGCACCGTATCGCGCGTTATTCCCTGGATCTGGCTGCTTTATTTCACAGTTACTATAACCACTACCGGGTTCTGCAAGAAAATGCGGCTCTGCAAACCGCGCGCTTAAACCTGATGAAAGCCATCCAAATAGTTATTGCCAACGCGTTGTCCATTATCGGGGTGACAGCCCCGGAGCACATGTAGGAGGTATAGCATGAAAACACGCAAAAAGAGTGAAGCTGATTGGGCTGTAGAGATTCTCACTATCAATGGGGAACCGATGCACTATCTGCAGCTGATCACCGAGATTGCCGAAAAGATGGGGAGAAAGACTGACATCGGGACCCTGACCTCCATTTACACCCGCTTGAATCTTGACAACCGTCTTATTTACCAGAGTGAAGGCTACTGGTTTTACCACGTCAATCGGGCCACCAGGAGGGAATAGCTTATGATTATAAACTGGTTGGGCCATGCTTCGTTTTTGATCGACAGCCCCCTGGGCCGGATTATAACCGATCCTTTTGAGAAGAAACTGGGTTATCAGGAGTATCGTCAGCCGGTTGACATCGCCACGGTGAGCCATCAGCACTGGGATCATAATGCGGTACAGGTATTGCAGGGCGATCCCCGCATCATCTCGCAACCCGGGGTTTTCCAAATCGGCCAGATTCGCATTGAAGGCATGGAGAGCTTTCACGACCGGAAGAAGGGTCAGCAAAGGGGGCGGAATATAATTTACAAGATCGCTGCCGAGGGCTTGGATATTGTACACCTGGGCGATCTCGGCCATATCCTTGAGCCCCGGCAGATAGAGGCCATTGGCAATGTGGACATTCTGCTTCTTCCGGTAGGGGGCATATACACCATAGATGCCCAGGAGGCCAGAGTGGTGGCGGAACAACTAAACCCTGTCATCATCGTGCCTATGCATTATAAAACTAAACACCTCAGCTTCGAGCTGGATCCTTTGGAGAGGTTTACCGGCCAATTCGAAAAAACTGTTAAAAGGCCTTCTCTGCAGGTCAGTGCCGAGGACCTCCATGAATCGGCTGGCGTTGTAGTGCTGGACTATCCCGGCAGTTGACCTTAAATGATAAAGAGGTGTACAATTCATAAGAATGGGTAGTTCGAACCACACCAGGGAAAGCGGGGATCGGGAAAGTGACCAAATACATATTCATAACAGGGGGCGTTGTTTCTTCGCTAGGTAAGGGAATCACGGCTGCATCATTGGGAAGGTTGTTGAAAAGCAGGGGACTTAAAGTAGCTTTACAGAAATTTGACCCCTATATTAATGTAGACCCGGGCACGATGAGCCCTTACCAGCACGGAGAGGTTTACGTAACCGAGGATGGAGCGGAAACCGACCTTGATGTGGGGCATTATGAGCGCTTTGTGGACGAGAACCTTACCCGCCTTTCCAATTGTACTACCGGACGCATCTACCAGGCGGTGATAGATAAAGAAAGACACGGGGATTACCTGGGACAGACGGTTCAAGTTATTCCGCATATCACCAACGAAATTAAA
>NZ_DCEA01000013.1:59541-59782 GCF_002316705.1 Syntrophomonas sp. UBA1041 | reverse complement strand
CGCATATCACCAACGAAATTAAAGAGCGGGTCTTGCTGATTGAAAAAGCTGTAGGGCCCGATGTAGTAATAACCGAAATAGGCGGGACAGTGGGCGACATCGAGTCGCTGCCTTTTCTGGAAGCCATTCGGCAGCTGAAGTTCGATCTGGGCAGAGATCGGGTGTTATACATTCACGTTACCCTGGTGCCGCATATCAAGGCGGCCGGGGAATTAAAAACCAAGCCCACCCAGCACAGTGT
>NZ_DCEA01000013.1:59148-59359 GCF_002316705.1 Syntrophomonas sp. UBA1041 | reverse complement strand
ACCAAGCCCACCCAGCACAGTGTAAAAGAATTGAGGAGTATCGGGATTCAACCCGACATACTGGTGTGCCGCACTGAGAAGGAGCTTTCCATGGATCTCAAGGCCAAAGTCGCCTTGTTTTGCGACGTGGACCGGGAGGCAGTCATCCAGCTCATAGACGCTTCTTCTATTTATGAAGTCCCCTTGATGCTGGCCCAAGAGGGGCTGGACC
>NZ_DCEA01000013.1:0-58982 GCF_002316705.1 Syntrophomonas sp. UBA1041 | reverse complement strand
AAGAGGGGCTGGACCTCCAGGTGCTAAAGCGGCTCGGCCTGGAATGCGGTCCGCTCGATCTGGCGGAATGGGAAACCATGGTGGATAAAATCCTTCATATGGACAAGCAGGTCGTTATCGGTCTGGTGGGCAAATATGTGGAGCTGCCGGATGCTTATTTGAGCGTGGTGGAATCATTGAAACACGCCGGTTTTCAGTTTAACTGCGATGTCAAGATCAAGTGGATTTATGCTGAACAGCTGGAGAAGGAAGGCCCGGAACCATTGCTGGCGGATGTGGACGGCATACTCATTCCGGGTGGTTTTGGCGAGCGGGGCATCGAAGGCAAGATAATGTCAGCCCGGTATGCGCGCGAAAAGCAGATTCCTTTCCTGGGTATTTGTTTGGGAATGCAATGCGCGGTGATTGAATTTGCGCGCAATGTGTGCGGTTTTAAAGGGGCCAACAGCTGTGAATTTGACCCCCATGGTCCGCACCCGGTGGTGCATCTGATGCCTGATCAGGAGCATGTCGAAGACAAAGGCGGAACCATGCGCCTGGGGGTTTATCCCTGCCACATCGCAGCCGGCACCACAACCCATCATCATTATCAGCAATCGGTGATTCAGGAACGGCATCGCCATCGCTATGAGATTAACAATGAATATCGTGATGAACTGGTAAAGCACGGTATGATTATCAGCGGCCTATCTCCTGATAAGCGTTTGGTTGAGATTATCGAAATAAGCGACCATATCTATTTTGTGGCCTGTCAATTCCACCCCGAATTCAAATCCAGGCCCAATCGGCCGCATCCTTTGTTTACGGGGTTGATAGAGAACAGCCTCAAATACCGGCAATCTAGAGAAAGTCTGCTTTGCTAATTCCTCTGTTCATATCCGGATGGATACCTGCCAATTATCCTGGCAAGAATAGTGTTGAGCATCTCTGAAGGGGAAACGGATGTACAAAACCAGAATTATCGAGGCCAAGGATAAAGCCAGCTATAATCGTTTTATTGCCCAGCATCCCAAAGGGCATTTTCTGCAATTATGGGAATGGGGGCAGGTTAAGAATCTGACCGGCTGGAAACCGATAAGACTGGTCCTGGAAAAGGACGGACAAATCAGGGCAGCTATGCTGATCCTCAAACGCACCCTGCCCATCCCGCTGGTTAAACGCGCCATTTTTTACTCCCCGCGCGGCCCTGTGGCCGATCAGGATAATGCCGAAGAGCACCGGCTGTTATTTGCAGCTGCCAGGCAGATTGCCCGCCGCGAGGGGGCAATCTTCGTGAAAATCGACCCCGATATCCCGGCCCAGAACCAGAACTATGCCAAAATGCTGTCTGCCTGCGGTTTTCAGCGTCAACTGTCGGGGCTCAACTTCGAAGGAGTGCAGCCCAACTATGTGATGCGCCTCGATCTTACCCCCGAGCCGGCTGAACTGCTGGCTGATATGCACCAAAAATGGCGCTACAATATCAAACTGGCGGGAAGAAAAGGAGTCACCGTCACTCAGGCTGAAGAACGGACAGATTTAGAGGTTTTTTACTCCATATTGGAGGAGACTGCCCAACGGGATCATTTCCTGATAAGAGGCTATTCGTATTTCGAATCTATTTGGGATCATATGATCGCCAATGGTTATGCCCGCATATTTCTGGCCCATTATCAGGGGGAAATCGTGGCCGGAACCCTGGCCTTTATTCTGGGCGACAAGGCCTGGTATCTTTATGGCGCGTCCAGCAACCGCCACCGCAATGTAATGCCAAATTACCTTTTGCAGTGGGAAATGATCCGCTGGGCCAAAGCGCAAGGATGCACAGTGTATGATTTTCGAGGGGTATCCGGCGATTTGGATGAAGAGAACCCCTTATACGGCCTGTATCGTTTTAAAAAAGGATTTAACGGGGTATTAACTGAATTTGTAGGTGAATGGGATTTCGTCTACCGGCCTGTTTGGTATTGGCTGTGGACCCGGATGCTGCCGGTTTATTTAGGGCGCAGACGCGGTCTTGCAGGCCAGGGGGGCGACTGATACAGCTATGCACGACAAATGGGTAGAGATTGATGATGATGCCATACTCCATAATCTAACCGGAGTGCGATCGCTGCTGTCAGAACAGACCAGACTGATTGCAGTGGTAAAAGCCAATGCTTACGGGCATGGCATGGTGGAAACCGCCAGCCTCCTGGCAGATAACGGGGTTGAGTATTTTGCGGTCACCTTTTTGGATGAAGCCCTGCAGTTGCGTGAAGCTGGATTAGAGGAAGCCATATTGCTGCTCAGTCCGCTGGCGGACCAGGTCTCACTGCAAAAGGCTATCAGGGCACAGATTACGGTGATGATTTCCGGCCCGGATGACGCTGTCCTGGCCGATCAGGTCAGCCAGACTGAACAAATCATGCTGTCGGTTCACCTTAAGCTTGAAACCGGTCTGAACCGTTTTGGCCTGTCTCATGAGGAGGTCATTAAGGTTTGTGAGGCATTAAGTCGCAATCCCTACATATACATTGAAGGGATATATACTCACATGGCTCACGCAGGTGCCAGCGACCCTAGTTTTACTTTAAAGCAGTATGAGTGTTTTATGCAAACCGTCAGAAGCCTGGAGGAAAGGGGTTATAATATTCCCATAAAGCATTGTGCCAACAGTGCGGCAACACTGCGATTTCCGGAGATGCACCTGGACGCGGTGCGCATTGGAACACTGCTCTCGGGACAGTATCCGGTCGGTAAGATGCCTAAACCGATCACGCTCCGGGATCCGTTTCAGTACAAGACCCGCATCATTTCCCTCAATGAGCGCCCGGCGGGCAGTTATATGGGATACTTCAGAACTTATCGCCTGCGGAGAGCGGCCCGTATTGCAGTTTTGCCGGCAGGATTCATTGACGGGGTGGCGGTAGATGTGTCCAATCCGCCGGCAGGGGGGCTAGACGCCTTAAAAAGAGCCATAAAGATGCTGTTGGCCTGGCTGCGTTTCTCCAGGTTCACCGCCCGGGTGTATATACAGGGCCATCCCTGTGCGGTGGCCGGCAAAGTATTCATGCAGCTTACGCTGGTGGAACTGCCCGCTGATCTGGAAGCCGGGGTGGGAACGGAAGTATCCCTGCCGGCCAAAAAATCCCTGGTTTCACCGGCAATTAAACGCATTCATAGCAGAGTACAGTATAAGGCTACAGTCAACGGTCATTGAGAAGAGGAGGTTGACGGTGAAGAAGAGGATTGTGATAGGATTAATACTGGTTTTTCTGCTTATCCTGTTGATTATGGCAGTTCAGAGCATCAGCCAGCCCCAGGCCGGTTTAAAAAGCATTGGCAAAATCGGGGTTATTGAGGTTTCCGGCACCATTACCGGTACCAGCACGTCAAATCTCCTGCAGGGCACTACTGCCAGCGCCCGAGACATTATGGCTATCATCCGCCAGGCAGCAGCCCGTCAGGATATCAAAGCGGTAGTGCTTAGAGTCGACAGCCCCGGAGGAACCTCTGTAGCCTCACAAGAAATCGGGGTGGAGCTTGATAAGCTCAGGGCGACCGGAAAACCGGTTATAACCTCGATGGGGGATGTGTGCGCCTCTGGCGGTTATTGGATCGCCTGCAGCACGGACCATATCATGGCCAACCCCGCCACTTTGACAGGCAGCATCGGGGTTATTATGCAGATGCAGAACATCGAAGGACTGTACGAAAAGCTTGGGGTTAAAGAGGTGGTCATCAAAAGCGGCCAGCATAAGGATATCGGATCTCCTTTCCGCGATCTTTCTCCAGAAGAACAACAAATATTGCAGGGTATTGTACAGGACTCCTATCAGCAGTTTATTGATCAAGTGGTGAAAGGCCGCGAGGGCAAAATTACCCGTGAACAATTGATGCCCCTGGCCGACGGGAGGATTTTCACCGGAGCCCAGGCCAGAGATTTGGGGTTAGTAGACAGTTTGGGAGATTACTATGATGCGATCGAGCAGGCCAAAGTCATGGCAGGTATACAGGGAGAAGTTCCTATTGAGGTGCTCAACCAGCAGGACATGTGGAAGCGCCTGGTTACCAGCCTGGAGAGCACCTTCCTGGGTAATCAGCCAACTACCAGGTTATATTATTAACTAGGGGGACTGGGTTTGACCATATTGGATGTGCTTTACGGATTAATCTTTCAACCGCAGGGCACCATGCGGGAATTAGCCCGCACACGGCCTTTGTTGGCGGGCTTCCTGGTTTTTATAGGGGTATATTTCGCCAATTATCTTTTGCAGGAGGCCAGCAGCGCCATCAGTCAGAACGGATTAGGATTGCCAGGATACGCTTCATGGATGCTGGCGAGCCTGGGGGCCGTTACGGCAGTTGTGATATGGTTTGTTTCCGCAGGTCTGTTTTCCCTGCTGGCAGAGATTATTTACGGGTACGGCAATGGCAAAGCGGTTTTGAGCTGCCTGGGCTTTGCGGTTTTTCCCGGCATTTTGGGCCCGGCTTTATATTATGCCGCAATTTTATTGGACCTGCCCGGCGTGGGCGCATTGTTGTATCTCCTGTCCGGTTTATGGGTGATAGGATTGCAGGTTCTGGCAGTGCGTGAGGCCTTAACCTTGACTACCGGGCAGGCGGTCTTGATATATTTGTTGCCGATGGCATCATTTCTCTTGATCGGGGCGTTATTGCTGATCATCGGCGGCCTGGCTTTGAGTTCTTTACCTCTGCTTTAGAAGGATGTTCATCATCGATGCAGAATTGTAAATATATGTTCATGTAGGGGGAGGGGTAGCTGAAATGCGCCATGAAATATTGATCGTGGATGACCAAAAGGGAGTGCGCCGCTTATTAGAAGAACTATTCAAGAAGGACGACTGGATTGTCCATACGGCCTCCGATGGGTTAGAAGCCATTGCCAAGATTGACAGTATAACACCCCATATTATCTTAATGGATATGAAAATGCCTAATATGAACGGCCTGGAAGCCTCGCAAAAAATCCTTGAAAATCACCCTGAATTGACCATCGTTATGATGACCGCCTACGGGGAGATGGACGTTATTAAAAAAGCTCTTGATGCCGGGGTAAAAAGGTGTATTACCAAGCCTTTTGACATAATGAATCTACGTCAGGTAGTGCAGCAAATGGTAAGTGCAGAACAGGTTCAATAATTTACAACGAGGTGATTAATATGCCGCTGGTGGGGGTTGATACCCTGTTGGAGCATGCCCAGAAGGAAGGCTATGCGGTAGGTGCTTTTAATGCCAATAACATGGAGATCGTTCAAGCCATAATCCAGGCTGCGGAGCTGGAGAGATCTCCGGTAATCATGCAGGCCAGCCAGGGCGCCATCAAGTATGCCGGCCTGGATTATATTACCGGAATGGTCAAAATTGCCGCCGAGAAGAGTCCGGTTCCGGTAGCCCTGCACCTTGATCACGGCACCGACTTCGATCAGGTAATAAGATGCATCCGCAGCGGGTTCAGTTCGGTGATGTATGACGGCTCCAAGTTGAGCCTTGAGGATAATATCGCTACCACCAAAAAAATACTGGAGATCGCCAACCCCATAGGGGTATCCGTAGAGGCTGAATTGGGGAAAATAGGCGGAACCGAGGATGACATTCATGTAAGCATGCGTGAAGCCGCCTACACCGATCCCGAGGAAGCCCGCTATTTTGTAGAACAGACCGGCGTAAAAAGCCTGGCTATAGCCATCGGCACCGCTCATGGGCAATACAAAGGCGAGCCCAAGCTTGATTTTGAGCGCCTGGTCACCATTCAAGGCCTGGTGAACATCCCCATAGTCTTGCACGGGTCTTCCGGGGTGCCGGATGAGGCAGTGCGCCAGGCCATCTCATTGGGGGTGCGCAAGGTTAACATCGATACCAATATCCGAGAAGCCTTCGTAGGGGCGATGAGAAAGGTTATCGAAAATAAACCGGATGAAATCGATCCCCGCCAGATCCTGGGCCCGGCTCGCGAAGCGGCTGTAAACATTATCCGCGATAAAATGAGGGTCTTTGGAAGCAGTGGCAGGATCTAGAAAAAGGAGGCGCAAGTGCGAATATTTATCGATTCAGCGAATATCGCCGAAATACGCGAAATACATTCCCTGGGATTTCTTGATGGAGTCACCACCAATCCAACCCTGGTAGCCAAGGAAGGACGCGATTACCATCAGGTGATCAGCGAGATCTGTAATCTGGTGGATGGTCCCATCAGCGCCGAGGTCATCGCTCTGGACTATCCGGGCATGATGCAGGAAGCGCGGCAGTTGGCTGAGATACATCCCAATGTGGTGGTGAAGATCCCTCTCACTGAAGCTGGGCTCAGGGCCATATCCAGCCTGAACAAAGAAGGGATTAACACCAACGCCACCCTGGTCTTTTCGTGCAACCAGGCCATACTGGCGGCTCGTGCCGGGGCCAGTTATGTGAGCCCGTTTATAGGGCGGGTCGATGATATCAGTTATGATGGGATGGCATTGCTGAAGGACTTGATCGAGATTCTGGATCAATACATGTTAGACACCGAGGTTATAGCAGCCAGTATCAGGCATCCCATGCATGTTACCGCTTCAGCCCGCGCCGGCTGCCATATAGCAACGGTTCCTTATGCGGTGATCAAACAGATGATCAGGCACCCGCTGACCGATGCCGGTATTGAAAAGTTTATGAACGATTGGAAACAGGTTTTTTAGAACCTGAGGCAGGGGGTAAAGATTGTGGAGAGGGAATTAGCATTGGAATTTGCCCGGGTCACCGAGGCTGCCGCCCTGGCAGCTTCCCGCTGGGTGGGCAAAGGCAATAAAGAAGCCGCTGATGATGCTGCAGTAACCGCTATGCGGGTTATGTTTGATACTGTTGCTATTGACGGCATTGTCAAGATCGGCGAAGGGGAGATGGACGAGGCTCCCATGCTGTACATAGGCGAGCGGGTAGGAATGGGTGTGCCTCCTGAAGTTGACATAGCCGTGGATCCCCTGGAAGGGACAACTATCGTAGCCAAAGGCGGCGTCGGAGCGATTGCAGTCCTGGCGGCGGCTCCCCGGGGATCTTTATTGCACGCCCCTGACATGTATATGGACAAAATAGCGGTGGGACCGGAATGCAAAGGTCGAGTTCACCTGGACGCGCCGGTCAAGGAGAATCTGAAAGAAGTGGCCCGGGCACTGCATAAACTGATCAGCGAAGTAACCGTGGTTATTCTGGACCGTCCCCGTCATGAACACATCGTAGAACAGGTTCGCCAGGCCGGAGCCCGCATTCGCCTGATCACCGACGGTGATATCTCGCCGGCTGTAGCTGCGGCCTATGAAGATTCCGGAGTCGATATCCTGCTGGGCATCGGCGGAGCGCCGGAAGGGGTGATCAGCGCGGCCGCGCTCAAGTGTCTGGGCGGCGATTTTCAGGCCCGCTTAACGCCTGAGGGCCCCGAAGCCGCTGAAGAGATCCGGCGCTGCAAGGAAATGGGCATAGAGGATATCAACACCGTGTTTACCATTGACGACCTGGTCAAATCAGAGGACGTTATTTTTGTAGCCACCGGTATAACCGGATCGTTTTTGCTCAAAGGAGTGCGCTACCACAAGCGGCGGGCCACTACCGATACGCTGGTGATGAGGAGCCTGTCAGGAACCATTCGCCGTATTATTGCCGAGCATCATCTTGATAAAAAACCATTATTCAGAGATAATCGTATTAAGCTGAGGATGGACTAAGCCGGTAAATTTTGCGATTTATTGGATTATCCGTTTAAATTTATGGGATAATATCTGGCAGAGGCTTATCAAAAGTGCTATCTTAACCTTCGCCCAGTGTGACGTGCTGGGGCTTCAATCTGATGAACAAACCCTCATAATATCATGTCGGTTGGTCCAACTGTAGATAATCAGATCGGAACATTTACTTGTGATGGCTATAATTGAGTTTTCAGGGACTTATTATTGGTGTTGACCGATAAGTAGTAGATTATGTAAATGAAAGGATGTTGGTATGAAGGGAGGACAACGGGAAGAAAAGGTGAATATCTCCGAACTGGACAACAAAAATATGTTGGAGTTATACCAGATTGCCCGGGATTTGAACCTGGCCGGATATTCCAAGCTGCGTAAGAAGGAATTGGTATTCGAAATTACCAAAGCCTTAACCCATTCCGACCAGCTCTTGCAGGCCCAGGGAATTCTGGAGATCATGCCCGATGGATATGGATTCCTGA
The DNA here is from genome assembly GCF_002316705.1 of Syntrophomonas sp. UBA1041. Classification (NCBI taxonomy): domain Bacteria; kingdom Bacillati; phylum Bacillota; class Clostridia; order Eubacteriales; family Syntrophomonadaceae; genus Syntrophomonas; species Syntrophomonas sp. UBA1041. The sequence continues at coordinate 50,809 of NZ_DCEA01000013.1, read as the reverse complement.
GGCCTTTTGGGTACTTGCCCAGTCAGGACGATATTTATGTTTCACCTTCCCAGATAAGGAAATTTGAATTGCGTACCGGCGACCATGTAAGTGGTCAGGTACGATCTCCCAAAGACAATGAGCGGTTTTTTGCCTTGCTCAAGGTGGAGGGTGTTAACGGCTTTCCTCCAGAGGAATCTATCAAAAGAATCCATTTTGATGCCTTAACCCCCCTGTATCCGACCGAAAAGCTGAACCTGGAGACCGTACAGCGCGAGCTGTCCACCCGCATCATCGACCTGATTGCGCCAATCGGCAAGGGACAGCGCGGTCTGATTGTGGCTCCTCCTAAAGCCGGCAAGACCATCCTGCTGCAGAAAATTGCCCAGGGCATCAGCGAAAATCATCCTGATGTCGTATTGATCATACTGCTGGTAGATGAACGCCCTGAGGAAGTTACGGATATGCAGCGCTCAACCAAAGCGGAGGTGGTGTCCTCCACCTTTGACGAGCCTCCGGAAAACCACGTGAAAGTAACCGACATGGTTCTGGAACGGGCCAAACGGCTGGTGGAACATAAAAAAGACGTGGTTATTCTCATGGACAGTGTCACCAGGCTGGCACGAGCCCACAACCTGGTGGTGCCTCCCAGCGGCCGGACACTATCCGGCGGCATTGACCCGGCCTCGCTTGATAAGCCCAAACGCTTCTTCGGGGCGGCGCGCAATATCGAAGAGGGAGGCAGCCTGACCATCTGCGCCACTGCTCTGGTTGAAACCGGTTCGAGGATGGATGAGGTCATTTTTGAGGAATTTAAGGGACGGGGCAATATGGAGCTGGTACTGGAAAGAAAGCTGGCCGAGAGGCGTATATTCCCGGCCATCGATGTCAAACGATCCGGCACCAGAAAAGAAGAGCTCTTGCTGAGCGGCGAAGAATTAGAACTGATGTGGAATCTGCGCAACATGTTCAGTGATTATAATCCAGTTGAAACCATGCAGATGATATTAGATACCATGAAGAAAACCAAGACCAATAAGGACTTGTTGCGAGCGGCTCCGTTGGTTTTTGGAAAAACCGACCATGCCCGAAAATCCTACTAAAATAAGGAAAAAATCCCATCTGAGTAGTTGTTTCTCAAATATGGATGAATAAATGCCTGCGCTTATGTGGAGACTATGGTATATGTTGACTATTGGTCTTCAAAAGCGAGGTGTACTATGAAAAGGAAATGGATTAGCTCACTGCTGGTTGGCATTATCTTTCTGGGCAGTGTAGTGGGCCCGGTTGCGGCTGCACTCTGTCCGGGGGATTTCCTACCGTGGATGTCTGCAGCTACCGCAGAGCCTGAAACCGGGCTCAGTACCGGCAGGGATCATGTGGTAAGAAATGGCGATACCCTGTGGGCATTATCCAGGGAATATCATGTTGATTTAGATGCGCTCTTATTGATGAACAATCTTGATGAGAATGATTTGCTGACTGTAGGCAGAACCTTGAAGATACCGATTTCGACCTGCACAGTGAAGAAAGGGGACACCTTATCTTCGCTGGCCTCCAGGTATCAGGTGAGTGTAGAGGCTCTAGCCATGGCCAACCAGGGCAAAGATCCTTACCAGCTAGAGGTCGGAGATGTATTGATTATCCCCGGCTTCGAGGCAGACAGCATTGCTGCCAGCAGTACTCCCTCCCGGGGCTATAGCATCGATCTTGCCGCCTTTGGATGGCCGGTAAGCGGTGCGGTCACTTCAGCGTATGGTTGGAGAAAATCAGGATTTCATCATGGCGTGGATATTGCTCAGGAAACCGGCGCCCCCATCAAAGCGGCTGCTGATGGAATCGTTATTTTCAGCGGCGCCAAACCCATCTACGGAAAAACCGTGATTATCAGCCATAATGATGGCAGGGAGACCCTCTATGCACATGCTCAGAGTATTCTGGTTCATAAAAATCAGAGGGTTCGCAAAGGACAGATTATTGCCCTGGTAGGCACCACCGGACGAACTACCGGACCCCATGTGCATTTTGAGGTTAAACTTAACGGAAAAACGGTTAATCCGCTGAGCCAACTGCGTTAACTGCGTTAAATATCACGCCCCCATATGGGGGCTTTTTTTATGGGTAGATTTGAGATAGGCTATTACTAGTTATAGTCAGCCGGAGAGGAAATTCGCAACCAATATGTATTATGTAATGTACAGCAATGAGAATGGGGAATGGATGGAGCACCCTGATTTGGCCATGTTAGGGCGGAGCGGAAACAGCTGGGTGATTCCGGAGCAGAGTGAAATGATTCCGCTTCCTTCCGGGTCATCCCTGGTAAATATACCCGGTTATTTCCCGGTGGGCCTGGAAAATGACAACCAGGCCATGTGCCTTAACAGTGATCCCGGCTGCCCCGGGAAAAGAGCAGGCGTTGTGGCCGCATTGCTCCCGCAAGGCTTCACCCGCACCCTGCTGCCGGCCTGTATACCCCGGGCCCAAGGAGGAGGCATTCCTCTTCTGGGGTATACTGCCGTAGGTTTTCGGGGTGATAAGGTCTATGCGGCGGCAGTGCAGAGCGACCGCCATCATTCCTGGCACCCGCGGTATTATAACACCGAACAGCTCAGCCAGCGTATCCACCGCATGCTGAGGAGATTTCCCCATAATCGCATCCTGCGTCAATTGGCCAAATGTTCCCTGCAATATGGATGCTTCACCGCACAGAATATGTTTTACCAGCGTTGGGAGGCGGGCATTCCGAGCACCCCGGCCTGCAATGCCAATTGCCTGGGCTGCATATCGGAGCAGCATGGTGAGGCCGATTCGCCTCAGCATCGCCTGGGTTTTGTGCCCACCGTTGATGAGATTGTGGAACTGGGAGTCAATCACCTCAAAAACGCGCCCCGGGCCATAATCAGCTTTGGGCAGGGGTGCGAAGGCGAACCCTCCCTCAATGCCGACTTGATAGCCCCGGCCATTGGCCGCATGCGTCTCCAAACCCCGGGTGGCACCATTAATATCAATTCACATGGCGGCAATCATAAACAGCTCCAGAAGATATTTAAGGCCGGCCTGGATGCCATCAGGGTGACCATATTCTCCCTGGTGGAAGAAAACTATAATCTTTACCATCGCCCCCAGAACTATAAACTGGGGCAGGTGTTCAACTCCATTAAAGCCGCCCTGGATCAAAACATTCAGGTTTCGCTTAATCTTTTGGTCCTGCCGGGGTTTACCGATCAGCCTCAGGAAGTTGAGGCCTTGCTTGGTTTTCTGGAGGAGAATCCGGTTGACATGATTCAAATGCGCAACCTCAATATCGACCCGGACGTGATCGATCAGCATATGGGGTTTAAGAGCGCCGGAATAGGCATAACCTCTATGATTGCGACCTTGCAAAGGGAAGCCCCTGCAGTAAGGCTGGGATCTTATACCCATGAGGTTGACAAATATTAGAAATTGAAAGCGAGGGATTACTGCATGAGCATCCCCGGGCCATATACCAGCAAAGAGGTCACCAGTTTAGCATCCGGAGCGCAGTTCTGGGGCAAATACATGGTTGCCGAGAAAAATCAGCGTAAAACCAGAAACGGCCGGGATATTATCAACCTGCGGCTGGCGGACAGCTCGGGCTCGATCGAGGTGGTGGTGTGGGACAATTGCCAGGTGCAAGGAGATTTGCATAAAGGAGTGGTGATCGGTATGCAAGCCGATACCAGCCTGTACAACAACCGTCAGCAGATTACCGCCAAACGCATCAAGATTCTCGATGAGAATCCTTCCGCTTACCTTTTGGCGGCCCCCGTTCCCCGTGAAACCTTGATGGCAGAATTGGAACAGGCGGTGGAATCTATTGCCGACCCGCATTTATCCTTTTTGCTTCAGACGATATTAACCCCGCAATGCATCGCCGACTTCAGCACCACGCCAGCGGCCAAACGCATCCATCACAACTATATGGGCGGACTGTTGGAACACACTCTGGCTGTGGTCAAGCTGTGTCAGCACGCCGCTCAACTCTATCCAGAACTGAATCGGGATCTGCTGGTTGCCGGCGCCATTCTTCACGACATCGGCAAGATGAAAGAGTATGAGCTGCAGGTGGTGCCGGAATATACCCTGGAGGGTAAACTGCTGGGACATATCGTCATGGGATATCAACTGGTAGACCAGGCCGTTCAAAAGATTCGAGCAGAGGGTTATGATTTTCCGCTTATGCTGGAAAACATGATCAAGCACCTCGTCCTCAGTCACCATGGCAGCCTGGAATATGGCTCCCCGGTCAAACCGCTCTTCCCGGAAGCCTTCCTGCTGCATGTTATGGATAACTTGGACGCCAAGATGTTCGTCTATTTCGAAAAGATGGCTCAAACCGAAAATGTGGAGCAATATGTCACCCCTTATGACAGCTTCCATCAGCAGCAGTTCTTCACTTATCGCTATAGACAGGAAATGCCGCCCGACCGTGACGGCAAGCCGGAATGAGCATTTAGTTGCCGCTTGTGTTTTACAATCAGAATTGATATAATCGTTACTGCAGCTATTATGGCTGCAATTATCAGGAAGCAACCCGAAGCGAGGTGAAACCATGAAAGAAAAGATTCATCCCCAGTATTCCAAAACCACGGCTAGGTGTGCTTGTGGCAATGAATTCGAAGTAGGCTCCACCAAATCCGGCATTCGCGTGGAGATTTGCTCCAAGTGCCATCCTTTTTATACTGGCAATAAGAGCCGGGTGGTTGATACCACCGGCAGAGTGGATAAATTTAAAAAGAAGTATGGTTTAGGGTAATAACAAGCAGCAGAGACGGGGTTCTCTGCTCTTTTCTATGCAACATCAGAGCCGTTTTCAGGCTCTGATTCTGTTCTCGGCATTGCCAGGTGGTGAAAAATGCAAAAAAAATTCCCTTATGGGGGTATGGCGGTAATCGAAGGTGTCATGATGCGCGGTCCCGCCAGAACCTCTATTGCTGTAAGGAAAAGCGACGGCACCATACAGGTGGACGAACAGCCCAACAATGATTGGGCCAAGCGATTTCCATTTCTTAAATGGCCATTTATTCGCGGCACCTTCGTCTTAATCGAATCGCTGGTGGTCGGGATAAAAATGCTCAATCATTCGGCTAACCTGGCTTTGGATGAGGATGAGGATGAACTCAGTTTTTGGGAAATCCTGATCACTATGGTGGTCGCTTTTGGACTGGCCATACTGTTGTTTATGGTCCTGCCAACTGCCATTGTACACTACTTGCAGGACTTTTTGGCCGGGCCCTGGGCGCAGAACCTGGTCGAGGGGTTTATTCGTATCGCCTTTTTCTTTCTGTATGTGATCGCAATCTCACGCATGCCCGATATAGCACGGGTCTTCATGTATCATGGGGCCGAACATAAAACCATTTTCGCCTATGAAGCGGGCGAACCGCTCACTGTGGATAATGTGAAGCGGCATTCATCCTTGCACCCCCGGTGCGGCACCTCTTTTTTATTGATAGTGATGATTATATCGATTGTGGTTTTTGCCCTGCTGGGTGAAGGCAGCCTGTGGTACCGGATATGGTCCCGCCTGGCTGTGCTTCCCATTGTAGCAGGATTGGGATATGAATTCTTAAAACTGAGCGGGCGATACTATGGAAAGGGCTGGCTGAATTTTTTAATAGCCCCCGGATTATGGATGCAGCGTTTAACCACCCGGGAACCCGACCATGATCAAATGGAGGTGGCCATTGCGGCCTTGCAGCGCCTCCTGGATGATGAAACCAAAAACCCGCCGGCAGAGCCCCAGGTCGAGCAGGCCACCGGATAATCTGCCCAGAGCTTTATTAAACGCCCCTAAGACCCCGACCTCTGTAGGTGGATGGGATAAACATAATTGTCTTCAGTAGTGAGTCGGATCTCCTACTGAAGGGGCGTTTGATAAAACGCTCGCAGCGCGATGTACACGCAATGCGTAAGGAAGGCGGCTATGCCGCCCGCATTTCGGCGCACAATTCGCGCAAGCGCTCATTGAATCAGGAGGGATATCAGTGCTTTCCAAGCTGGACAACCTGGAAGACAAATATAATGAGCTGACCGAGCTTTTGAGCCGCCCGGAGACCATTTCCGACCAGCAAAAATATCAAAAGGTCGCCAAAGCACATGCAGATCTAACCGAGATTGTTGCTCAATACCGGCGCTATAAAACCATCAACTCACAGCTCCAGGAGGTTCAGGAGCTATTGAAAGAAGAACACGACCAGGAATTTCAGTCTCTGCTCGAGACTGAACTGGAGGATCTTAAAGCCGCCCGCGATGAACTGGAAGCTGTATTGAGGGTATTGCTCCTGCCCCGGGACCCCAATGATGACAAAAGCGTTATCATGGAAATCCGCGCCGGTACCGGCGGGGATGAGGCCGCGTTATTCGCTAACGACCTCTTCCGCATGTACAGCCGCTACGCTGAGGAGCAGGGCTGGAAGATAGACATTATGGATTCGCATTATACCGACATCGGCGGTATCAAAGAATTGATCTTCGTCATCGACGGGCAGGGGGCCTACAGCAAATTGAAATATGAATCCGGAGTGCATCGCGTACAAAGGGTTCCCACCACCGAATCGGGAGGCCGGATTCATACTTCGGCCGCTACTGTAGCCGTGCTTCCTGAGGCTGAAGAGGTTGAGGTTAACATCGACCCGGCCGAGATCAGAGTGGACGTCTATTGTTCCAGCGGACCAGGCGGGCAATCGGTCAACACCACCCAATCCGCGGTGCGCCTCACCCATCTTCCCACCGGGCTGGTGGTGACCTGTCAGGATGAAAAATCACAACACAAGAACAAAGCCAAGGCTTTGCGAGTCCTGCGGGCCAGGCTGAAAGAAATGCTGGAAGAAGAGAAAAACGCCGAATACGCCGGCACCCGCAAGAACCAAGTGGGGAGCGGGGATCGCAGTGAACGTATTCGCACCTATAATTTCCCTCAGGGCAGGGTAACTGATCATCGTATTAACCTGACCCTGCATAAGCTGGATGTTATTCTGCAAGGACAGCTTAAAGAGATTATTGAGGCCTTGATCGCTCACGACCAGGCAGAACGCTTGAAACAGGTGGAGTAAGTGGCCCAGGATTGGACGATAAAGGAATTAATATCTTGGACGACCCGGTATTTTCAGGACCGAGGCATCGCCGCAGCTCGCCTGGAGGCGGAGATAATGCTGGCCTATGCCCTGGAGGAAGACCGGGTTTTTTTGTACACTTATTTCGATAAGCCGGTTAATCAGCAGGAGAGGGCAAGATTCCGCGGCCTTATCCAGAGAAGGGCCAGGCAGGAGCCGTTAGCCTACATCACCGGTGAGAAAGAGTTTATGTCCCTGAGCTTTGAGGTCAGCCCCCAGGTATTAATCCCCCGGCCGGAGACCGAACTCCTGGTAGAGACGGCTCTGGATTTGTGTCTTGCCAGGAAACTCCGCATTTGTGATATGGGGACCGGAAGCGGGGCTATTGCAGTCAGTTTAGCCTATTATTCAGCCGGGGGAAAGGTCACCGCCGTAGACGTATCCCTGCCGGCTATCGAGGTTGCCAGGCGCAATGCCGAGCGGCATGGAGTGCAGATAGAGTTTTGCCAGAGCGACCTTTTCGCCGAGGTCGATCCGGCTCAGGAGTACGATCTCATCACAGCCAACCTGCCGTATATAACGGCGGCAGAGTATGAGACCCTGGATGCGGGTATCCGCCGATATGAGCCCGAGCTAGCCCTGCTGGCCGGCGGAGACGGCCTGGATGTTTATAGAAGGTTCTTGCCAGAAGCGATGAAACGGCTCAGTCCGGGCGGACATCTGCTGCTGGAGATCGGGGCTGGGCAGGGCCAGGCCGCTCTGGATATGGCCCGCCCGTATGGCTGCAGCCAGTTAGTGTCTGATCTGGCAGGCAAAGACCGCTTGATTGTCATCAGGGAGGAAAGCCAGGATGAGTACCGTCCGCTGGAAGATCGATAGAGAAAAGCCGCAAAAAGAACTGATCGAAGAGGCCGCAGCCTTGCTGAAGCGCGGTGAACTGGTGGCTTTTCCTACCGAAACGGTTTACGGCCTGGGGGCTGATGTTTATAGTCCCGAGGCGGTGCAGAGGATTTTCGAGGTAAAAGGACGCATATCCCAGAGCCCGCTCCTGGTCCATGTCAGCGATCTCGATCAGGTTAATCGGCTGGTCACGGTTATTTCCCCCCTGGCCCGGCTGTTGATGGAGAGCTTCTGGCCGGGTCCCCTGGCTTTGATCTTGCCAGCCTCACCCCGGGTCCCCAAAGTTGTTTTAGGGGGAAAAGACAGTGTGGGCTTGCGAATGCCGGCTCATCCCGTAGCCCTGGCCTTGATAGAAAAATCCGGCCCTATAGCGGCCCCCAGCGCCAATCTGAGCGGTCGCCCCAGCCCGGTATCGGCCGGGCATGTAATGGATGATTTGGATGGGCAGATTGCTGCCATACTGGATGCAGGACCAACCGATGTCGGCCTGGAGTCAACCATCGTGGATCTGAGCCGGGAAAAGCCCGAAATCCTGCGCCAGGGAGGCGTGCCTTTAGAGGAATTGGAAGCGATTCTGGGCTGTCGCCTGGAAGCCTTCACAAGGCCTAAACAGGCTTATAAAACCGGGGACTTAAGCATCGAACTCTATGAGGATCGGGGACAGCTTCTGACTGCTCTTTCGGCCTGTCCGCATGGCACGGCAGCCCTGGTTCATTATGGGGAGCATCCCGCTCCGGGTATGGTTGATAGTCTTAAAGCATATACATTGAACTTAAAGGTGCAAGGCGGGGATTTATTCTCAATCATTCGCGAGGCCGAAACACAGGGTTTGCAGAGACTGATTTTTGCCCCGCTGCCGGCTGATTTGACCGGTTGGGGCCGGTCGCTGGCAGACCGCATCAGACGGGCCGCAGGGGTCAGTTGAATTATTTTACATAAGGAATCTTTTATCATTATGGGTGAACAATTTGTCACAGTAGCTATAATTGCAGTAGTCCTGGGAATGGATGCCTTTTCCCTGGCTCTTGGATTGGGCCTGAAAGGGGTATCCTATCGTTATGAAATAAAATTTTCCGGCCTGGTTGCCTTATTTCATGTTTTTATGCCCTTGATGGGCCTGTATCTAGGGGTCGTGTCGGGGAGGTTTTTAGGGGTATGGGCACAGCGGCTGGGTGCGGTTGTGCTGATATATATCGGGGTTAGCTTTTTGTTAAAAGGCTTGAAGGATATCCGCCCCCGCAGCTATTCATTTGCTGAAGCAGCTCAGCGGCGGGCTGCGTCAAGACCCCAGACCCTGAACAATATCTGGCTCTTGAGCTGTTCGGTGAGTATGGATGCTCTGGCGGTAGGATTTGGACTGGGTACTTTTCAGATGCCCCTTTTAGTCACAGTATTGACTATGGGGACTATAGCCGGTTTGTTGACCTGGTTCGGCTTCTTGGGAGGCCGCCTGTTGAACCGGCTGGTGGGCAGTTACGCGCAGATGATCGGAGGCCTGGTGTTGATTGCACTGGCTGTGAAACTGTTATGGTTCTAGAGGTGATCAATCTATGAAAATCCTTTTGGTTTGCACCGGCAATACCTGCAGAAGCCCTATGGCTGCAGCCATGTTGAGCAAAATCCTGCAGGACAAAGGGGCTGATTTCGAGCAATACCATATTGTCAGCGCTGGTCTTGCGGCCGGTTCGGGCTGGCCGGCCTCCCCCGGGGCGGTATACGCTATGCAGCTGCAAGGCCTGGACATCAGCGGGCATCGTTCCCAACCCTTACATCAGGATCTGGTGGAGAAAGCGGATATAATATTGACAATGACAGCGACGCAGCGTGAGTACATGTTGGACAAATATCCGGACCACATGCGAAAAATTGATACCCTGGCGGGTATGGCCGGAGAAATCGGCCGGGATATACTCGACCCTTTTGGAATGGATGCGGTAAAATATGTGGAGAGTGCCAGTGAAATTAAGAGACTGATGATCAGGGTAGCAGATAAGCTGATTAGCAGGCTTGATGAGCAATGATTTTACAGGAGATGAAGTCATGAAGGTTGTTATAGGCAGCGACCACGCCGGAGTGGATTTGAAAGCTGATCTGATGGACATGCTCGGCGCCGGCGGGGTTGAAACATATGACTGCGGCACTTACAGCGGCGCATCAGTGGATTATCCCGACATTGCCGAGCTGGCAGCCGCCAAAGTGCTTGATTTAAAATGTCCGGGAATACTGATTTGCGGAACCGGGATCGGGATTGCCATTGCCGCCAATAAAATACCTGGAATAAGGGCCGCTGTTTGCCTCACCCCGGAAATGGCCCGATTGGCTCGTGAGCATAATGACGCTAATATCGTATCCATCGGGGCTCGTCTGCTGAAAGAAGAAACCGCCCGGGAAATAGTGAAAACATTTTTGTATACCGAATTTCTAGCAGGTAGACACCAGGCCCGGGTAGAAAAATTAAAGATGCTAGAAAAAAAATGTCGAGAGAGGGGTTAATTAAAATTGGATTATATCGAGCAGTACGTTAGAGAAGTCGACCCTGAGATCGCGGAAGCCATAGCCCTGGAAGAAAACCGCCAGGATCAGAAACTGGAGTTAATAGCATCTGAGAATTTTGTTTCGCGAGCAGTTATGGCAGCGCAAGGCTGCGTCATGACAAATAAATACGCTGAGGGTTACCCCGGCAAGAGATATTACGGGGGATGTGAATTTGTCGATGTAGCTGAGAATCTGGCCAGGGAGAGACTAAAAACACTACTCGGCTGTGAGCACGCCAATGTACAGCCCCATTCAGGAGCACAGGCCAACACCGCCGTCTATTTCGCAGCGTTAAAACCCGGAGACACGGTGATGGGTATGAACCTCAACCATGGCGGGCATCTGACCCATGGCAGTCCGGTCAATCTTTCCGGGAAATATTTCCGTTTCGTGGATTACGGTGTATCTCCGCAAACTGAGACCATCGATTATGATCAGGTGAGAGATGTAGCCAAAGAATGCCAGCCCAAAATGATTGTAGCCGGCGCCAGTGCGTACCCGCGCTTCCTTGATTTCGCCAAATTCCGCGAAATCGCCGACGAAGTGGGGGCATTTCTTTTTGTGGATATGGCTCACATCGCCGGCCTGGTTGCGGCAGGGCTGCACCCCTCTCCCGTCCCTTACGCTCATTTCGTAACTACCACCACGCATAAAACCCTGCGCGGCCCCCGGGGCGGTGTCATTTTGTGCGGAAAGGATTGGGCACAGAAGGTGGATAGCGCGGTATTTCCCGGAATTCAGGGGGGGCCTTTGATGCATGTTATCGCTGCCAAAGCAGTATGTTTTAAGGAAGCCCTGAGCGATGATTTCAAAAAATATCAGGAGCAGATTGTTAAGAACGCGGCAGTTCTGGCCGCTGCCCTTTCCGAGCATGGGCTGCGCTTGGTTTCCGGTGGCACCGACAACCATTTAATGCTGGTTGATGTACGCCCCAAACAGTTGACCGGCAAGGCCGCCCAAGCCATTTTGGAAACAGTGAACATTACCGTGAACAAGAACACCATACCTTTCGACCCGGAAAAACCGATGGTGACCAGCGGGATCCGCATAGGCACGCCGGCTGTTACCAGCCGCGGGATGAACAGTGATGATATGAAACTGGTCGCCAGGGCCATCGCCATGGCCCTGGAAAACCCGGAAAAAGAAACAACACTGAACGAGGCTCGAGAAATAGTAGCTGGATTATGCAATAAATATCCGCTATACAAATAAACCGGGGAGCTAAACAGATGGATGCCAAAACATTATCCTTGCCAAAACTCAATCAGCTCAAGCCGACCCTGGAATCCACCGCATTGAAACTGATGGAGGAAGCCGGAGAACTGGCGCAGGTTATCGGTAAGTACCGGGGTTTGTCGGGGGAACAGGTTCACCTTGATGAGAAGACCATCGTCAACCAGATCGCCAAAGAGCTTTTAGACGTGGCTCAGACAGCAGTAACCATGATGTTTGTAATGGAGGAGCAATTCGGTCTCAACATCGAAACCCTCCTCCAGGAACACTGGCAGAAGATGGAAGATAAGGGCTACTTGATGCGCTGAATCGGGAAAAAATTTTAATAAATCAGAAAGATAATATATTGGGGAGGATTTTGTATTAAGCTTCTCGAATTAAATGCGTACCTACCCAATACACAGATAGATTAAAAGATGTTAAAAAGTCCATTTCTGCTGATATAACTGTATAAAATCGAGTTGGCTATCCATCTGGATAAAATTAAAAATGAAAAAGGAATTTGCCTGTTTATGACGAATAGAGAAAAGGGATAGTTCGTCTATGTAGGCGATAGAGGAAAGCAGATGACAGACAAACCCAAGCTTGGATGGGTCCGCGGACTTAGTGACGCGGTCAACCTGGCGACTACAGCGGCAGCTTCAGTTGGCATTTGCCTGTTTGCCGGATGGTGGCTGGACCGGCGCTTTGATACCGAGCCCTGGTTCATAGCCCTGGGAGCCCTGATAGGAATGGCAACTGCCATCAAAGCAATGTGGGACAAGATGATGGGACAATCGAAACGCCGCCAGAAGGTAGAGAAAAAAGATCCCGATAGAGAGAACTAAGACAGTTCATAGATATAGAGACTAGTCTTAGAAAAAGATTCCTCAATATATAGAGAGAGAAATAGAACTCCTCTGCAAGCCAACATACAGCTATCACTATATTTATATGAGTTTTAAGTTTTTGAACCTGGCTGATCAATTGAACGGCTGTCAAAAACTCGACAAATTAATAAGGGAAGGGGGGAAATAGAGAATGTTATTTGGAATGTGGGATAGTGTCTTTTTTCATCTCGGACCTATTCCGGTTGATCATCTGGTGGTAACCGAGTGGGCCATTATAGCCCTGGTCGGTATTATTTCCTTTTTAGCTACCAGGAAAATGCAGTTGATTCCGACTGGCCTGCAAAACGGCTTTGAAGCTGTCATATTGTTTACCTACGACTTTTTTACACAATTGATGGACGAAGAGCATGTGGCCAAGAAGTGGGCGCCTTTGCTTACTTCGTTTTTCCTGTTTATCCTGATCAGCAACTATAGCGGACTGATACCGGGCGCGGCTCATGTGGAAGGTTTTCAGCCGCCAACCAGTAACTGGAATGTTACCATGACCCTTGCTATTATCACCTTCTTTTCTGTTCATATCGCCGGGTTCTCCGAACATGGAGGACATTATCTTCACCACTTCGTCAGTCCAAGCCCATTAATGCTGCCGTTAAACCTTGTCGAAGAGGTAGCTCATCCGTTATCCCTGACAGTCCGTCTTTTCGGCAATATATTTGGGGAAGAAATGGTTATAGCTTTCCTGTTATTCATGGCGCCATTTATAATCCCAACGGCCATTATGGGTTTGAGCCTGCTGCTGGGAGCAATCCAAGCAGTGGTTTTCACTCTGCTGTCAGCCAGTTACATAGGGGCGGCAGCAGGCAAAGGGCACTAAAAATGCTCAAATGTAAATATCATTAGAGCTCGAAAGGAGGGAAAATGTAATGGATATGTTAGCATTAGGTGCTGGTCTTGCCGTATCAATCTCCGGTATCGGTGGTGGTATTGGTATGGGTATCGCCGGTGGCAAAGCGTTCGAAGCTATTGCACGGCAGCCCGAGGTAGGTGGGGACGTAAGAACTCTGCTCTTCATCACCTTGGCCTTTATTGAAACCCTGACCATTTACGGTCTACTGATTGCATTCATGTTAGTTAGTAAAATTCAGTAATTATACGGTGGACTCAGATTTGCGGGCGGTGGAGCTTCATTAATTAAATACAATGGCTTCATCGCCCCAAAAACTATTTGCTCTAAGAGATTGGAGGTAGCACATCCGTGATTAGGAACAGAAGGTATACGTCATTAATCCTCCTTTTTGCCATTTTTATGGTAATGGGATTTGCCACCTTCTGCATGGCCTCTAGTGAAGGACCGGCAGTGCCGGTTCCGGCACCGACCGGAACGACGCCTGAGTTTGGAAAGTGGTATGTTATTGGCTGGACAGCAGTCAACTTCTTGATTCTGCTGTCTTTGCTCTATAAATTCGGTTACGGTCCTATTAATGCCATGCTAGAAGAACGTTCAGCAACCATTGAAGGCTCCCTCAAACATGCCGAGGAAGTTAAAACCGAAGTAGAACAAATGCGTAAAGAAGCCCAGGCCAATTTGCAGGAGTCCCGCAAAGAATCACAGGAAATCGTGGCCCGGGCCACCAAAGCGGCTGAAGATGTCAAGAATGAGATGATGGCCAAGGCCCAGGAAGAAGCCACCAATGTGAAGAACAAAGCTCACGCCGAAATCGCAGCGGCTACCGAACAGGCCAAGGTACAGTTGAAAGACTCGGCGGTTGCTTTAGCCATTTCCGCAGCTGAAAAGGTTTTAGGCCGAGCCATCAATGAAGATGATCACAAGCGTATGGTTAAAGATTTTGTCAATGAGGCGGGCGATCTATTATGTTAAATAAGAGCGTCGCTAGGCGCTATGCTGAAGCATTTTTCAGTATTGCCCGGGAGGCTGGAAAGGTTGACGAGTATCAGCAGGAGTTAGAGCTGGTGGTACGTACCGTTGACGAGTCCGAACTCTTAAAAGAATATTTCGCTCATTTGCTAATCCCTGCCAAAGAGAAAAAAGAAGTTGCCCATAAGATATTTGCAGGGCAAATTTCTCAGACTACTCTCAATTTCGTATGCATGATTCTTGACAAGAAGCGTGAAACCTATCTGGCCTTGATTACCGAAGAATATACGGATATGGCCGATGAACAGAGGAATATTCTCAAGGCGGAGATGTACTCGGCTCGTGAGATCCCGGAAAGCGATGTCAATGATCTAGCTAAAAAGCTCTCTGCATCAACCGGGAAAACGGTGCAGTTGAAGCCTATGGTTGATCCGGGTCTATTAGGGGGAATAAAGGTCAGAATTGGCGACCAGATCGTTGACGCCACAGTCGCCAAAAAACTAGAGATGTTAAAAAGTTCCATGAAACAAACCAAGATAAGTTAAATCGATAGGGGTGACACATAAATGAGTATTAGACCGGAAGAGATTAGCGCAATTCTAAAGCAACAGATCGAGCGCTACCAATCCGAGGTCGAGGTCAGCAATGTGGGCTCTGTAATATTTGTCGGTGACGGTATCTCCCGTGTATACGGACTACAGGGCGCAATGGCTGGCGAGTTGTTGGAATTCCCGGGTGGGACCATGGGTATGGTTCTGAACCTTGAAGAAGATAATGTCGGCGCGGTGTTGCTGGGCGAATACAATCACATCAAAGAAGGCGACGTCGTTAAAGCCACCGGAAGAATCATGGAGGTTCCCGCAGGCAACGCTATGCTGGGCCGCGTAGTAAACGCTCTGGGACAGCCTATCGACGGCAAAGGGCCCATCGAGCCCGACGCTTACAGGCCTATGGAGAAGGTTGCCCACGGGGTTGTAACCCGTTCGCCGGTTGACACTCCCATGCAGACCGGGCTCAAGGCTATCGACTCCATGGTGCCCATCGGCCGCGGGCAGCGCGAATTGATCATCGGCGACCGCCAGGTGGGTAAGACCGCCATCGCTCTGGACGCCATCATCAACCAGAGAGACAAAAAAGACATGATCTGCATATATGTGGCTATCGGCCAGAAGCAGTCCAGTATTGCAGGCATTGCCGCCAAGTTTGAGGAAATGGGCGCTATGGATTACACCGTAATCGTAGCCGCAACTGCCGCCGAGCCGGCACCGCTGCTCTATATATCCCCCTATGCCGGTGTTGCCATAGCTGAAGAGTTCATGGAAGCACAGAACAAAGACGTTCTGATCATCTATGACGACCTGTCCAAGCACGCCGTAGCATACCGCGAAATGTCACTGCTGCTGCGCCGTCCTCCCGGACGTGAAGCATATCCCGGCGACGTTTTCTATCTGCACTCCCGCTTGCTGGAGAGGGCTTGCAAACTGAATAAGAAAATGGGCGGAGGTTCGATCACCGCGCTGCCTATCATTGAAACTCAGGCCGGCGACGTTTCCGCCTACATCCCCACCAACGTTATATCCATCACCGACGGCCAGATCTATCTGGAAACCGACCTGTTCTACGCTGGCCAACGCCCGGCCATAAACGCCGGTTTGTCAGTCAGCCGAGTCGGCGGTGCTGCTCAGACCAAAGCCATGAAGTCAGTTGCAGGGCAGCTGCGCCTGGATTTGGCGCAATATCGCGAACTGGCAGCTTTCGCACAGTTCGGTTCCGATTTGGATAAGGCTACCCTGGCACGTCTGATACGCGGCGAGCGGGTAACCGAGGTATTGAAACAGGGACAGTACAAACCAATGTCGATGGAAGAACAAGTTATTTCGATTTACAGCGGCGTAAACGGATATCTGGACGAACTGCCCAAAGACCGGGTCTTGGAATTTGAAGCCGATTTCCTGCAATATGTCCGCAGCAATTATAGTGAAATTCCGGCATCTATCAGAGATTCAGGCAAGATCGACAGTGCTATAGAAGAGAAACTGATCAAGGCGATAAATGAATTCAAGTCCACGTTTGCAGTTTAGGGTGGTGAAATAAATGGCAGGAGCAGGTATAAGAGAATTCAAGCGCAGAATTCGCAGCGTCAAAAACACCCAGCAAATCACCAAAGCGATGAAAATGGTTTCCGCTGCCAAACTGCGCCGGGCTCAAGAAGCCGCCGAAGCATCACGCCCTTATAATGAAACTTTAAGGGATACCCTGGCCAGACTGGCAGCAGTCACTTTCGATGTAAGGCATCCTCTCTTGGCAAAAAGGGAAGACGTCAAGAAAGTGGGCTATGTTGTTATAACTGCCGACCGGGGGTTATGTGGCGCATATAATACCAACATTATTCGCGCAGCTAATACAGCTATCGAGAACGACGAAAGAAAAATTGAGAATGGTATTGTGGCAGTAGGCAGAAAAGCCAGGGATTTCTATCGGAAACGTTCTGGCCTGGATGCCGAGTTTATCAACCTGGGAGACAATATCTCCTACGCAGATGCCAGAGAAATCGGCCAATATGTGGTTAATGCCTATGAGAACGAAGAAGTGGATGAAGTGTATCTGATTTACGCCAAATTCATCAACGTTCTCCGTCAGGTGCCTACGGTTACTCAATTGCTTCCTATCGAGCCTCCGGAAAAGGATGAGGAGGAAAAGGACATTGTGATTGACTACCTGTATGAACCCAGCGCCGATGAGATCCTTCTGGCCCTGTTGCCGAGATACATTGGAAGCCAGATATTCAACGCATTACTTGAAAGTAAAGCCAGTGAGCACGGAGCTAGAATGACAGCAATGGGCAACGCCACACAAAATGCGGGCGAGATCATTGATAGCCTTACTCTGGCCATGAACAAGGCCAGACAGGCTGCCATAACCGACGAAATACTGGATATCGTCGGCGGCGCCGAAGCTCTCAATAAAGGAGGAAAATAGAGGATGGCGAATGTAACATTTGGAGAGGTAACCCAGGTTATAGGCGCTGTTGTTGACGTTCGCTTTAAACCCGGTGAACTCCCTGACTTGATGAGTGCTATCACCATCAAAGCCTCAGAACAGGAGGCTAATTATAAGGGATCAGAACAGATCAATGTAACTATGGAAGCGATGCAGCACCTGGGCAATGATACTGTCAGATGCGTGGCCTTAAACCCCACTGACGGTGTTTCCCGGGGAATGAAAGCCGTCAACACTGGAGCCGCTATCAAAATACCGGTAGGCGACAATTGCCTGGGTAGAATACTCAACGTCTTGGGCGAACCGGTTGATGAAGCCGGTCCGGTCGATGCCGCCGACTATTGGGAAATCCATCGCAGACCCCCGGAACTGGTTGACCAGCTTCCGGCTACCACCATACTTGAAACCGGTATCAAGGTTACCGACCTGGTTTGCCCCTATGCTAAAGGTGGTAAGATCGGCCTGTTCGGTGGCGCCGGTGTTGGCAAGACCGTTATCATCCAGGAACTTATACGCAACATAGCATATGTCCATGGCGGATATTCAGTATTCACCGGTGTTGGTGAGAGAACCCGCGAAGGCAATGACCTCTGGGGTGAAATGGTGGAATCAGGCGTTATCGAAAAGTGCGCTCTGATTTTCGGCCAGATGAACGAACCTCCGGGAGCAAGGCTTAGGGTCGGTTTGACCGGACTGACGGTCGCTGAGTATTTCCGTGACATTGGAGGACAGGACGTTCTGATATTCATCGACAACATCTTCCGTTTTGCCCAGGCCGGCAACGAGGTGTCCGCACTCTTGGGCCGCATGCCTTCCGCGGTTGGTTATCAGCCTACACTGGCAACTGACATGGGTAATCTGCAGGAGCGCATCACCACCACCCGCAAAGGTTCGATTACCTCCGCACAGGCGGTATATGTCCCTGCTGACGACTTGACCGACCCTGCGCCGGCAACCACTTTCGCTCATTTGGATGCGACCCTGGTTCTGGCCCGGTCCATTGCTGAAAAGGGCATTTATCCTGCGGTGGACCCCCTGGATTCAACCTCCCGTATCTTGGATCCGCAGATCTTGGGTGATAAGCATTATTACACCGCCCGCGGGGTTCAGCAGATACTGCAAAGGTATAAAGAATTACAGGATATCATCGCCATACTGGGTATGGACGAACTGAGTGACGAGGATAAGATCATCGTTGCCCGGGCGAGAAAACTTGAAAGGTTCCTGTCTCAGCCCTTCCACGTGGCAGAGCAGTTTACAGGCCAGCCCGGTATCTATGTACCGGTTAAGGATACTGTAGCCTCTTTCGCTGAAGTGCTGGAAGGCAGACATGACAATCTACCTGAAGCAGCCTTCCTGATGGTGGGGAGCGTTGAAGGAGCGGTGGAAAAAGCTAGAAGACTGGAGGTTTAGTCTATGGCAGACAACACCTACATGCTGGAGGTAGTTACTCCTGAACGCGTGCTTCAATCCAATGAGGTTTCGTTTACAGTTGTTCCCGCCATTGATGGTGAGCTGGGTGTTATGAAAAACCATGCTCCCCTGGTGGCAGCGTTAAACATCGGGGTTTTGCGCTATGTGGATGCGGCTGGGAGCGAGAAAAGCATCGCTATTAGCGGCGGCTTTATTGAAGTCCTGGATAATGAAGGCCGGGTTCTTGCAGAAACCGCCGAGCACGGTCATGAAATTGACGTGCTCCGTGCTAAAGCGGCGCGCGAGAGGGCTGAAAGACGGCTTGAGCAGCGTGCTGAGAATATTAATTACACTCGCGCTGAACAGGCTTTAAAACGGGCTATTGCCCGCCTTAAAGCGGCAGGCGCATACTCTGACTAATACCAGTAAAATAGCGACTGGTAAAAGCCGGAAGGCATTATTTAGTGCTTTCCGGCTTATATCTTAATATTCGCTAAAGATATTAGTAAGCATTTTGTATAAAATAGAATTATATAGCTGTAAGGGGTTTCAGTATTGAGGGTGCCGTCATGAACGAGATGATCAGGATATTAATCATAATAGTTTTGATTTACTATCTGGTGAAGGGCTTACTATATCTTTTGTTCTGGCAGGCTGCTGTCCGGTCGGAAGCCCGTGGCCTGGAAATGAAAAGGAAACGTATGGAAATGAGAGAGCGTAAAAAACAGCGGCGGGCCCAGGAAAGAAATAAGGAAGAATAACTCATCCCCAATGGTGGTTTGCAAAAAGGGGGTGTCAGGGTGTATAAGGCACTGCTAATTATTATTATCATAGTTTTTGTGTTAACCATCGCGTTTGCTTTCCTGATATGGTTTCAATTGGGAAGGTTTGCAGAGAAAGCCTTGGCCGCAAAAAGGCGGCAGGAAGAGTATTTGGCAGAGTTGACCGCCAAAGATCCATCTCATCCGGCAGTCATCAGAACGGAAACAGGGGGGGATGACCCTGATGATGACGACCGCTACAGTTGGATTTAACGGATCGCAAATCGAAAGGAAGCCTGATCGGCTTCCTTTTAAAATAAAATCGACATCATCAACCACGGCAATGACCGGTAACAGGGATATTATGAAGGATATTATCTTGACCACGTACCCCTGCGGGGAAATCAAAAGAAAAAGAGAGCAGGTGCGAAGCTTTCTGCTGCAGAGATCAACTGTTATAAAAGGCGTCGATTTGGCGCAGCTCAGCAGTAATGATCTGGAATTAATGTTCGAGCTTTATGATCAAGTCTTTTTTGAAGGCTGGATTCAACGGAATTATTCGGGCAGAATGCAATTCTCCATATCCCGGAAAATGACCAATAGTGCCGGGAAAACCGTATGTTTAAGGAACGATTCCTCTAAACCGGACAGTACTGTCATCGAGGTGAGAATCAGCCAGCAGATTCTCTCCAATTATGGCATGGTTGAGGGCGCCGATATGGTCGGAGGGATCAAGACCGGGAGCAGACTCGAAGCCCTGCAGTTAATTTTCGAACACGAGCTGATCCATGTGATAGAATTCATCTGTTTTGGGGAATCAAGTTGCAAACAAAGCCGTTTTAAGACTATGGCTGATAATCTGTTCGGACATAA
The DNA here is from genome assembly GCF_002316705.1 of Syntrophomonas sp. UBA1041. Taxonomy (NCBI): domain Bacteria; kingdom Bacillati; phylum Bacillota; class Clostridia; order Eubacteriales; family Syntrophomonadaceae; genus Syntrophomonas; species Syntrophomonas sp. UBA1041. Next base: position 30,333 of record NZ_DCEA01000013.1, on the reverse strand, counting down.
GGAAAACTACCATCAACTGCCTACCAACAAGCAAATAGCCCAACAAAGGCTGGGGCTGTCACCGGGCTCCGCGGTCGCCTTTCCCTACCAGGACCGCAAGCTGGAAGGTATTTTATGCAGTATCAGAAAAAGGGCCAGCGTCATGGTTAGTGATAAAAATGGTCGTTACTGTGATAAAGAGGGCCAGAGGTATAGCAAATATCTGGTGCCTTTACAGCTATTGGAAGCACCCCGCAAATAATCCGGCGGTAAACCGCCGATTCAGTGTATGAGGTGATAATATGCTCTACAAAATGGATCTGCATACCCGGCAGCACACCCAGATGATTGATATTTCAGCCCAATTAAAAGAGCTCTTAAACAAATCCGGGATAAAGGACGGACTGCTCCTGGTGTACTGCCCGCATACCACCGCAGGCGTGACCATCAATGAAAATGCTGACCCAAAGGTTATTCATGATGTTCTAATGCGGCTGGAGGAAATGGCGCCCTGGGAGCACAAGCGCGACCGTCATGGAGAGGGCAATTCCGCTGCCCACCTCAAGGCGAGCCTGATAGGCTTCTCCCAGTATATCCCGGTCTGCGGAGGCCGTTTGCTTCTGGGAACCTGGCAAGGCGTCTACTTCTGCGAATTTGACGGCCCCAGGCAACGCTCTTATTACGTTTACATCAAGAGTGACTGAAAATACAGATTTGCTCCCGCAAATATACTATGGTAGAGCACAATTTATTTATAGCCTAAAAATGGTCCAGGTTTTGACTGATATCAGTGACCTGGGCTTTTTATGTTGGTATGAAAATCACCGCAATTGCTGTTTGTCCAGGAATAACCTGGGGAAATCCCGTTATGTCCGAAGTCCCTAAAAAACATGGACATCTTTCAGGCATGTCAGTAAATCGAAGACCCTCCTTATCCTGGATAAAGGAATAAAAGCCAGGTTGGGAGGCAAGAATCATGATACCGGACATCATTCCTGGTGAGGTGAGATGAATGAAAAAAATTTTGATGTATGTGATAATTTTTGCCTTATGTGTAGCTATTTGTGAGCAGCGTATCGATTATACCAATGGCAACGTAACCGCAGTGCATTCTCCAATTGCACTATCTTTTGCATCAATCGGTGCAATTTCCTTCGAATCTCGCCTGGACAGTTGGGCCAAAATAAATTCAGCAGCCACTCCTCAGGAACTCGACCAGATCGCTGAAACCGTCTTGGCCAGCCTTGATTTGACTGACATCCCGGTTAAAGGTGAGGCTTCTGAAGGGACAGCGCGCCGAGAATGCAAAATTGAACAAAAAAACAGCTATCTGAAAGTTGTAATCCAAGCAGACTATCAAACCGACAGCACTAACATCATCTTTACCTATTATACCAGGGAGGCAGAGACTGATACGGGAGATTGGGTGCATAAACTGGAAAACATAGCCGGTTGGGATTGGCATCATTACTATTTATTCAGTGCATATCTACCTGAACCAACCGACAGCGAAACGCAGGAGCAGCTGCTGCAGGCAGTTATGAAGGATTTGGAAGCTAAAACCAAAGAAGTGTATGTTGATGACCGGGTGATGAGTTTGTCGGGATACAGCCAAATCCTGAGTGATATGGTCATACCCGAATGGGTCGGGAATCATCACATAAATGTACAGACAGTAATCCGCAACCAAACTGACGGAAAGTCTGTAATCATGATCGGCAGCCCTTTTATTCTTGGAGATTATTAATCGCTATGACAAGCTAATTCGGAGGTTAATGCCTTGAAAATATTGGTTTCTGGATCAACTCGCCTGAAAGGCCAAATTATGGTTAACGCCTCGAAAAACGCCATACTCCCGATACTGGCCGCCAGCATATTGAGCAGCGGCACCGTTGTCATCAGGCAAGTACCTCTTATTCGCGATGTTCATATTATCTCGGCTTTGATACATCAGATGGGTCTTAAAGTGGAATACAGTCAGGATAAACTGATTATTAGCGGCATCCCGCAACATAATGTCCCTGATTACGAATTATCCCGGCAGATCAGGGCCTCATTTCTGCTCATGGGACCCTTGCTGGCCAGGCGCGGGCAGGTGCGAATATCTCTGCCGGGGGGCTGTGCGATAGGGACCCGTCCGATCGATCTTCATCTAAAGGGTTTCGAGGCTCTGGGCGCGTCGATAAAAATGACCGGCGGGTGTGTTATCGCTACCGCTCGCCGGCTTCAAGGGACGCATATCTATCTAGACTTTCCCAGTGTAGGAGCGACGGAAAATATTATGATGGCGGCCGCTTTAGCCAGGGGCACCACCTACATAGAAAATGCTGCCCTTGAACCAGAGGTAGTCGATCTGGCCGGTTTTATCAACTGCATGGGAGGCAGAGTCAGTTCCGCCGGCAGTAATGTCATAAAAGTGGAAGGAGTGGACTCCCTGGCAGGAACCACTTACACGCCAATCCCAGACCGCATTGAAGCCGGAACCTATATGGTGGCTGCAGCCGCCAGCGGCGGTGATGTCATAATCAATAATGTAATCCCGGAACACCTCAAGGCCACTACAGCTAAATTGATTGAGAGCGGCGCTCAGGTCGAAGAACAAGCCGATGCTATACATGTTTCCCGCTGGCAGGAAATAAGACCGGTTTATATTAAAACCCTGCCTTACCCGGGATTCCCCACCGATATGCAAGCCCAATTTATGGCTTATCTATGCGCAGCCCGGGGCAGCAGCATCGTGACCGAATCAGTATTTGAAAACCGCTTCATGCATGTCAATCAACTCCTGCGCATGGGAGCACAGATTACCACTGAAGGCAGGACCGCGGTAATAAGAGGAATACCGCAATTAAGCGGAGCTACCGTTAAAGCTACCGATCTGCGCGCCGGGGCGGCTTTACTCATAGCCGCTATGACTGCCAACGGTCAGACTATAATTGAAGAAAGTGAACACATAGACAGAGGCTACGAAAACATCGTGGTTAAACTCAACAGCCTGGGAGCAAACATATATCATATGTAAAACCTCTTAGGCATTGTCCCGCCATGGATCAAGCCACCTCGCCAAAATATAAGTGAAGTCATATCTTAGTTTTGATCCCATATAAATACAGTATGAGAATACGCAGTTTTAGGAACAAATCAAAACTAATTTTTTTTGCTGTCTTAATCCTGTCAGTTATTTTGGGATCAATCCTCATGATCCAAAAGTTCAAAACTCCCAAAATCACGCAAGAACCTGTAATAAAACTTTATTTATCAGGTGAGGATCGGGTGATCGAACTGGCCTTGGAAGAATATCTGGCGGGAACGGTGGCCGCGGAAATGCCGGCCGGATTTGGCCCGGAAGCACTTAAAGCTCAGGCAGTTTGCGCGCGAACTTATGCGGTCCGCAAGATCATCGAAGGACGCAGCTATCCCAGGGGGGCTCACTTATCTGACGATATCAACAGCTGTCAAGCCTACATCGGGGCTGAAGAGTTTGCCAGGCGAAATCCTTCTAATTATCGGGAGTTATGGTCCAAAATCGAGAAGGCGGTGGAAACTACCAGGGGAATTATCATGGTTTATGAAAATCAGCCCATAGACGCCCTATATCATTCCACTTGCGGCGGGAAAACCGAAAGCGCCCTGGCAACCACGGGGAGGGACATACCCTATCTAAGATCAGTTGAATGCAATTATTGTCAGGCCTCGCGCTATTACGAATCACAGCAGGTATTCAGCCCCCAGGATTTAAAAAACCTTATAAAGACATCCCCCAATAATAAAATAAGCTTAAAGATCACATCCCGCACTGAAGCCGGCCGGGTATTCCGATTGGAGTTGAATGGGCAGTCTCTTTATGCCGAGACTTTTCGCCGCTCGCTGGGTTTGCCGTCCACCTGGTGGAGCCTCTCTCTTGACAATGGCAGTTTAATTGTCAACAGCCGGGGATACGGGCATGGCTTGGGGCTGTGTCAGTATGGGGCCGGCGGAATGGCGGCTGCCAAAAAAGACTACAAACAAATTCTACAGCACTACTATCAACAAATTGAAGTCTTATCATTAAATTATTGACACGGTATCATTTTAACCGTTGTCCTTTGTTCTCGACCTCTGGACTAGTGAATATACTGTAACAATTCTCTAGTCGGGAGGTTTGAAATGCAAAACTACATTAGAAAGAGAGCGGTCAAGATAGCGCAATACATTCTCCAAACTTCCAGCACAGTCCGGCAAGCAGCAGAAGTGTTCGGGATTAGTAAAAGCACGGTGCATAAAGACGTAGCCGAAAGACTACCGCGGATTGACGAAAAGCTGGCTGATCAAGTGAAAGGAGTTCTCGACAAAAACAAGGCTGAAAGGCATATTCGCGGTGGAGAAGCCACCCGGCAAAAATATGCCTCGACGCATATAAGCAGCTGATTCTCCAAAACCATAGCAATCCCCCGGGATAACAGTTACAATGTTTATAATCAATATTTACCATAGGAGGGTCTTGCTTTTCATGCTGTTCGCCGGAGAGGATATCGGAATAGACTTGGGTACCGCCAGTGTTCTGGTTTTTAAAAAAGGTAAAGGGATCGTACTTCACGAGCCTTCAGTAGTAGCCATAGATAAAAACACCAATCGCATCATTGCCGTCGGAGAAGAAGCACGCCAGATGTTGGGCAGGACGCCTGGTCATATCGTCGCTATCCGGCCACTGAAAGATGGAGTTATCGCTGATTATGATACGACCGAAAAGATGCTTACTTATTTTATCCGCAAGGTTATCGGACGCAAGTTGTTCTTTAAACCTAGGGTAATCGTGTGCATCCCCACCGGGGCCACTGATGTGGAAGAACGTGCTGCCAGTCAGGCTACTCTGTCGGCAGGGGCCAAACAGGCCTATATCGTTGAGGAACCACTGGCCGCAGCCCTGGGAGCCGGGGTCAATATATCAGACGCCACCGGCAATATGGTAGTTGATATCGGAGGTGGCACCTCGGATATCGCGGTTTTGTCATTGGGCGGAATCGTTTGCGACACTTCCCTGCGGGTGGGAGGAGATAAGTTTGACGAGGCCATTATCCGTTTCGTCAGGCGTGAACACAACCTGCTCATTGGGGACCGCACCGCTGAAGACATCAAAATCCAGGTGGGAACTGCCTGCGTCACCCCGCAGAATCGGGAAAGGTCTATTGAAGTGCGGGGGCGCGACCTTTTGACCGGCCTGCCTAAAAATATTAAGATCACCTCAGCAGAATGTTTCAAAGCTTTACAGGAACCCATTGAGGCCATCGTCGACGGGGTTAAAAAGGTTTTGGAAATCACCCCGCCGGAACTGGCTGCGGATATAGTTAATAACGGCATAGTCATGACCGGGGGGGGCTCGCTCCTGGACGGTTTGGATGAACTCCTTACACGGGAAACCAATCTGCCCGTACATATCGCTGATGACGCCATATCCTGTGTGGCCCGCGGCACTGGCAAGGCTTTGGAAGAGATGTCTGCATTAAAAGGTTCCAAGAGAAAAGGACCAAAACGTTTGTTATAGTAAAGTTGCTTCCCCCCAATGCCGATACTATATTAAAGTGTGTCAATACATGGGACCAGTATGGGAGCGGAGGGATCATTTGTGGTTAAAGGGATGTATAATGCGGCCTCTGGAATGATGCTGCAGCTGACCAAACAGGATATCGTCGCCAACAACATCGCCAACAGCAACACCAACGGTTTTAAACGCCAATTGGCGGTATCCTCCGCCTACCCGGTAATGGAGATCACCCGGCAGGAAGGCGCGAACCCCCGCTCAATGCCGCAGAGCATTGGCCAACTCGGCAGCGGCGCGCTGATCAGCGGAGTATATACCGATTTCAGTACCGGCAGTATGACACAGACCGGTAATCCTTCTGATTTGGCCCTGGGTGAGGAGATTTATTTTGTGGTCGAAACCCCCCGGGGGGAACGCTTCACCCGCAACGGCAACTTCAAAGTCAATTTTGACGGTCTGCTTTCCACCAGCCAGGGATACCCGCTATTGGACCACAATGGGGACTACGTTTTTGTTGAATCCGGTTTTGCCGTGGATAGCCAGGGCAATGTAACTGTCAACGGCGCCACTCTCCATACCCTGCAGCTGGTCGTCTTTGACGATCCTGAAAGCCTGGCGAAAGACGGTGAAAACCTGTATTCTGCTGAAAGTGCCTATCGGGCTGCTGAGGATCCCCGGTTGATGCAGGGATATCTGGAGCAATCCAATGTCAATGCCGTCAAAGAAATGGTTACATTGCTGGAGGCAGTCAGGTCTTATGAAATGCTGCAGAAGGTAGTGCAGGCTGAAGATGAACTGACCCAGGCCGCCATTGATAAAGTCGGTGCTCTGGGATAGAAGCTGATGACATCCCGCCTTTTGAGGCGGGATTTTCTGTTTATATCCATAAGCAGGAGAATGTTTCACCTTTCGCTAAATACATTAATGGGTAAGATCATAATGGTGGTGAAGTATGACGCTTTCCCAGATTAATATATTAGGAAGCAAACTGCATCCGGTCAGTATGGCCCAATGCCTGGAGATAATTGCCCGGGGTATTCAAATCAACCAGGCTATGCATGTGATTACCCTAAATGCTGAGATTGTTTATCAGGCCAGAAAAAATCAGTATTTACAGCGGGTGATCAGCCAGGCCGACCTGGTTACCGCAGACGGCATCGGTGTGGTTTGGGGAGCCCGCTATCTGGGCTATCAGGTTCCGGAGCGTGTTACCGGGATTGACCTGATGCTGAAATTGACCGAAAAGGCCGCAAAGATGGGCTGGCCGATTTATCTTTTGGGAGCTGCTCCGGGGGTAGCCCTTGAAGCATCCCGGGCACTCGGCCAACGCTGTCCCGGCCTGAAAATAGCAGGCTGTCACGACGGGTATTTTACTGCACAGGAAGTTCCGGGCATTGTGGAGGATATAAACAGCTCTTCAGCCCGGATATTATTCGTAGCCCTGGGTGCGCCCAAACAGGAGTTTTGGATCAGGGAGCATTTTGGGGAACTCCAGATCCCGGTCAGGATCGGGGTTGGAGGCAGCCTGGACGTAATTGCGGGGATAAAAAAACGGGCTCCAGGGTTTTTCATCAGGTTTAACCTGGAATGGCTGTATCGTTTGCTTACTGAACCCAGCCGTTTCAAGCGGCAGTTGACCCTGCCCTTATTTGCTATCAGTATTCTGGTCGAAGGTTTAAAAAGAAACAGATTCTTGTCCTGATTGGTACGGATAAGGGGGTTTGAGGTGGAACATCAGACTATATATGCCCTGGACATTGGAACCAGAAAAATCGTGGGCCTGGTTATGCAAAAGCAAGAAGATCATTTGCAGGTTCTGGATAGTGAAATGATTGAACACAAGACCCGGGCCATGATGGATGGTCAGATTCATGATGTAGATGCAGTAGCGGAAACCATTCGCAGGATAACCAGGATCCTGGAGGAAAGACTGCAGATCCCGCTCACCGCTGCCGCGGTGGCAGCTGCGGGAAGGGCCCTCAAAACCTCGGTAGGCAAGGCCGAGGCCAAACGCGGCTTGCTGCACGAAATCAGCCTTGATGAAGTCCGGGCGCTGGAAATCGAAGCCGTACAGCAAGCCCGCATCGCATTGTTGCAGGATCAAACTCAGCAATCAGGAGACGCACAATATTTTTGCGCGGGATACAGCGTAGTCTATTACCGCCTTGAAGATCAATATATTCAAAACCTGGTGGGGCAAGTGGGCGGATTTATAGAAGTTGAGGCAATAGCAACCTTTCTGCCCCGGGTGGTGGTAGACAGTTTGTTTTCCGCCTTAAAGCGCGCCGGCCTGGAGCTGTTGAGCATGACCCTGGAACCAATCGCGGCCCTATCCGTAGCAATTCCCCCCGGTTTACGCCTGTTGAACCTGGCTCTGGTCGATATAGGAGCCGGCACCTCCGACATCGCTGTGGTGAAAGAAGGCAATATTACCGCATATGCCATGGTTCCGATGGGCGGAGATGAACTCACCGAAACCCTGGCCTCGCATTATCTGTTGGATTTTCATCATGCCGAAGATGTAAAGCGTCAAATAGCTCTTGGGGAAACCATAGAGATTAAAGATATACTCAAGAATAGCGGCATGGTAGACAGTAAGGCTATGCTGGCCCAACTGCAGCCAATGATCAACGATATTAGCGGCAAGATTGCAGGGCATATACTGGATTTAAACCAAAAACCACCGGATGCGGTGGTCTGTGTAGGTGGGGGCAGCCTGACCCCTTCGCTGATTGCGACCCTGGCGGATCAATTGGAACTGCCCCATAACAGAGTGGGAATACGTACTGCAGAGGGCTTCGAGGCCATTCGCTGTCAGCACCCCAACCTGCAGGGGCCTCAGGGGGTGACGCCGCTGGGTATTGCTTACCACTCCTTCATATTTCCCCCGCTGCCCTTCATTACTGTTACATTGAATCAGGCTAACCTGATGCTGTGGAATGTGGGGGAAATGACCGTAGGCAATGCCCTGCTGAGCTCGGGCACATCTTTAGCCAGCATATACGGCAGGCCAGGTTTGGGCAAGACAGTAACTATTAATGGCAAGATAAAGGCATTCCCGGGAACGCTAGGAACCGCGCCAATAGTGCAGGTCAATGGCCAGGCAGCAACTCTTGACACCCCTTTGAATCATGGCGATCAGATCGAATTCGTACCCGGCTGCAGCGGTCAGGATGCCCGGGTAGCCTTATCAGACCTGTTTGACCTTGGAGCCGGGGAGGTTAAGGTGAACGGCCGGCAATTGCGCATCAAACCGTTGATAACTGTTAATGGCCGGGAAGTTGCCAGTCCCGGATTCGAAATCCCCGACCGTGCCCGGGTGGATTTTCAACCAGCCAACTCCCTGAAATACATTTTGCAGGAAGCCGGGGTTCCAGAATACCAGCTGCAGTCGAGGTCTTATGCTTTTGTCCTGGGGAACGAAGATAAGCAAATAGTATGGCTTCCCATCAAGGTGGAAGTCAATGGTCAACCTGCTCAGCTCGATGATGTGGTTCCCTGGGAGGCTGAGGTGACGTACACTCTCTTACCGCCCCATCCGATTCTGCAAGAGATCCTGGAAGATACTGATGCATGCCGGTTGCGGGTTTACGTCAATGATGAGGAACTGGTGATAAACGCCCCGGGAGCCGGCATACTGATGGACGGAAAACCGGTCCCTACAACCGCGGAGTTGATCGACGGAAGCACCATCAGTCTGGATCACAGCATCAGCAGTGCCATTTTGAGCGATATATTTCAGGTTTATGGCTTGAATCCTAACCTCAACGCCAGGCTGGTGTTGAAAGTTAACGGGAGTGAGGCCGGTTTTACTACCCCCATCAAGGCTGGCGACCGCATCGAAGTATTCTGGGAAGAGTAGAACTTTTTATATACTCGTTCAGCTGCTTAAGGGAATCCTTTAATACAAGGACTCCCTTTCTTGTTTCTGCAAAAGCCAGCTTTGTACTGTCATACTGCCGGTAAAAACGGCTCTGCAGAGGCAGCCCGCCCGTTTATGGCTGATAGTCCGGCAAAGGACAGGGGCGTTTTTGCTATTTTGCCGTTCGAACGGCAACAATAGGTTTAGCACTAGCCACACCACCAGTTTGGAATGCTTAAGTATAAACGGCAATAACCGCTTTAACACCAAGGGACGCTCATACTTCAGGCCAGAGCCGGTTTTTAACTTAACGCTAAAAAGGGAGTTTGGCCGGAGCGAAAATTATCAGTCTTTCTAATAAAAGGATTTTCGTTTACTTTTCTCTATTTTATTATTAAAATAAACTTAAAGGTCAATAATAGTCAAAGGGGATCTGGCCTTGAGAAGAAGCATAACTGACCGAATCGAACAATATATTAAGGTGTTGATCAACCGCAGTGATCTTCAGCAGATAGAAATACAGCGGGCCGAGTTGGCTGAAACCTTTTCATGTGTGCCCTCGCAGGTGACTTATGTATTGTCCACCCGCTTCAGCTATAAAGACGGCTATATCACTGAAAGCAGACGCGGCGGCAAGGGCTTTGTGCGCATTACCCGCGTTAAATCAGATGCCGGTAGTTGCAGCCGGGTGCAGGCTGATATAAAGGATCTGATTGCTCATTTAAAGGAGGACCAGCATCTGGGAGAATCTGAAGCCCGCTTGCTCCAGGACTTATTGTTTACTCTTTTTATGGATCTTTCCAAAGAACAGCGACATCTGGTTTTATCCAAGCTGGTTGAGGCCATGGCCCGATATTCCGGCTTGCAGACCGACTAGGAGGCTATAGATTATGCAGTGCGATGAATGTAAACAGAAACCGGCTACAGTCCATTTAACCGAAATGTACAATGGGCAGAAGAGCGAAATGCATTTATGCCCATCGTGCGCAGCCAAAAAAGGCGCCTTGATGTTTGATCCCAACCAGTTCAACATCCCTAACCTGCTGGGAGGATTTTTGGGCGGAAATCAAGCCCTGCAAGGTGCGGGTTTGGCCAATCCCACCACACAGGCTACCTGCCAGAATTGCGGGGTCAGGTTTATGGATATACGCAACACTGGTAAACTGGGATGCCCGAACTGCTATCAGGCTTTTGAGGATGAGCTGGAATCAGCACTGAAGAGGATTCACGGCAATAGCCAGCATACCGGCAAAATACCGCTGCGCAGCGGAGAAAAGACCAGGATAAAACGGCAGGTTGAAGACTTAAAGGAGCAGCTGCAGTCCGCGATTTTGGCAGAAGATTATGAGAAAGCCGCTGAAATTAGGGATGCATTAAAAGAAATTGAAAAAAAGCTGGATTAGAGGTGATATCCAGATGGGTATTGATTCTTTATTGTATAGCACTCATGTTGGTTGGATGGACAGTTCCGCCGGACCCGAAACGGATGTAGCCATAAGCAGCCGGGTCAGGCTGGCTCGAAATCTCGATGCGGTCCCTTTTCCGCATCTGTTGAATGAACAAACCGGAAAAAAAGTCATAGATCTGGTAAAGCAGGCTTGCTCCCAGAGTGAATATGAGCCATTGCGGTCCCTGCAGGGGGTGACCTTTGATCAGCTCTCTGAACTGGACCGCCAGATACTGATGGAAAAGCACTTGATCAGTCCTCAGCACGCTCACTTCAATGACAGTTATCGGGGCTTGCTGGTTAATGAAGACGGTTCACGGTCCATAATGATCAATGAAGAGGATCACCTGAGAATACAGGGCCTGTTGCCGGGCTTTGACCTGGAAAAATGCAATGATGCAGTGCAGATGCTGGATGATGAACTGGAAAAGGTTCTAACCTACGCTTTTGACGGATACCGCGGTTATCTGACCGCCTGCCCCACTAATGTGGGCACCGGGATGAGGGCTTCGGTAATGCTGCATCTGCCAGGGATGGCCATGACGGCCCAAACCAACCGCATTTTTCACAATATCGGCCAGCTGGGGATGACTGTCAGGGGTCTATATGGCGAAGGCACTGAAATACTGGGCAATTTCTATCAGCTTTCCAATCAGGTGACACTGGGACTAAGTGAAGAAGAAATCTGCCATAACCTGACCCTGGTAACACGCCAGATTATTGAACAGGAGCGCAGGGTGAGGGACAGCTTGCAGAAGGGTATGGCCTACCAGCTGCAGGACAGGATCGGCCGGGCTTATGGGTTGTTGAGCCATGCGGGTATCATCAGTTCCAACGAGGCTTTAACTCTGCTGTCTGACCTGCGTCTGGGTGTAGACCTGGGACTCATCACTCATATTCAGGCAACTGCCATTAACGAACTCATTGTAGCCATCAGGCCGGCTCACCTGCAAAAAAGAGCCGGGCAGGAGATGGATGCATTTCAACGTGATATAAAGAGGGCTGAAGTCATCAAAGATATTTTGTTCAGAAAATAAACCATAAGCCTTCGGGCTTGAAAAGGAGGATATGCGACTATGTTCAGAAAGTTTACACAACGTGCCCGTAACGCGGTCCTACACGCTCAGGAAGAAGCTAAACAATTGAACCATCCCGCAATAGGCACCGAACATATACTGTTAGGCTTGCTGCGTGAAGGTGAAGGGGTGGGGGCCAAGGCCTTGCTCAGCCTGGGTGTGGATCTGGAGAAGCTGAGGGAAGAAGTTACCAAAGTAATGGGAGAAAGCAATACCGCCCGGGAACAGCAGGCCGGAGATCTGCCCATCACGCCGCGGGCTAAAAAAGTGTTCAATCTGGCATTTGACGAAGCCCGCCTGCAGGGGGTTAATTATGTAGGCACCGAGCACCTGCTTCTGGCCCTGTTGAGGGAAGAAGAAGGCGTAGCCGGACAGGTCTTGATATCTATGTCGCTCAAGCTGGATGAGGTCAGGGAACAGGTCATTATCCTCCTGGGAGGAGAGACCCCTTCAAACCATCAGGGCGGTCAGTCCTATAACGAACAGCCCCCTACTCCCGTGCCGCCTCAATCCAAAAGGAAAGGCAAGAGCAAAACCCCGACTTTAGACGCCTTCAGCCGGGACTTGACCCAGGATGCCACCGAAGGCCGCCTGGATCCTGTAATCGGCCGCAACCGGGAAATTGAGCGGGTTATACAAGTTTTATCCCGCCGCACCAAAAACAATCCGGTTTTGATCGGTGATCCCGGGGTAGGCAAAACCGCCATAGTGGAAGGATTGGCCCAGCGCATCATGGAAAACCGGGTCCCTGAGATTCTGGGAGGCAAAAGGGTGGTTACCCTGGATCTATCCTCCATGATCGCCGGGACCAAATACCGCGGTGAATTTGAAGATCGACTCACCAAAATCATCGCGGAGATCAAAGGGGCCGGGGATATCATTATCTTCATAGACGAATTGCACACTATTGTTGGGGCCGGTGCTGCCGAGGGTGCTATTGATGCCGCCAATATTCTGAAGCCCTCCCTGGCTCGGGGTGAGTTCCAATGTGTGGGGGCCACTACCCTGGACGAATATCGCAAGCACATTGAGAAGGATGCCGCTTTGGAACGGCGCTTCCAACCTATTCTGGTGGATGAGCCCAGTCAGGAGGAGAGCATTGAAATCCTCAAGGGCCTGCGCGATCGCTATGAAGCGCATCATGGGGTGAAAATCAGCGATGAGGCCATAGAAGCGGCGGTGCGTCTATCGGCGCGCTATATCAGCGACCGCTTTCTTCCCGACAAAGCCATCGATCTTATCGATGAGGCCTCATCAAAGGTACGACTGATCAATTATATTGTGCCTGATGAACTAAAAGCCAAAGAAGCCAAATTAGAGGAACTTATTAAAGAGAAAGAAGAGGCGATCAACGCCCAGGAATATGAAAAAGCTGCCTACATGCGCGATGAAGAGCAACGGCTCAAAACTGAGATTGAAAACGACCGCAAGGAATGGGTCAACCAGCGCAATCTCACCGTGGGTTCAGTAGGCGAAGAAGAGATCGCCAGCATCGTTTCCAACTGGACCGGAGTTCCGGTAAGCAAACTGGCAGCCGAGGAAAGTGAGCGCCTGGTGAATCTGGAAGAGGTCTTACACCAGAGGGTGATCGGACAGGAGGAGGCGGTACAGGCCATATCCAGGGCAGTGCGGCGCTCCCGGGCCGGTTTGAAGAATCCCAAACGGCCTATCGGCTCCTTTGTTTTCCTGGGCCCCACCGGGGTCGGTAAGACTGAATTGGCCCGAGCCCTGGCCGAGGCCATGTTTGGCACCGAAGAGGCCGTGATACGGCTTGATATGTCGGAATATATGGAGAAACACGCCGTATCCAGGATGATCGGATCTCCTCCCGGCTATGTCGGTTACGACGAAGGTGGCCAACTTACCGAGAAGGTGCGCCGTAAGCCTTACTCGGTCATTCTCCTGGATGAAATCGAAAAGGCTCATCCTGATGTGTTCAATATCCTCTTGCAGGTATTGGAAGATGGCAGGCTCACGGACGGGCAGGGAAGAACGGTTGATTTTCGTAATACCATCTTGATCATGACTTCCAACGTAGGAGCCCAGATGATCAAGAGCGGCAATAAAGTCGGCTTTAGCACCGCGATTGACGAAGCCGAAAACTACAACCGCATGAAGGACCGGATCATGGAACAGCTCAAGCATACCTTCCGGCCCGAGTTTATCAACCGGGTGGATGAGTTGATTGTTTTCCAGAGCCTGTCTGAAGACGAATTGCGTCAAATCGTGGAGTTGCTGCTTAAAGACTTCTTCAAGCGGGTGGAGGAAAACGGCTATGAGATGCGAATCAGCGATGCGGCCAAGGCCATCATCATGAAAGAAGGTTTCGAACCGGCCTATGGCGCCCGGCCTTTGAAAAGGGCCCTGCAAAGACTCATTGAAGATGCCGTATCCGAAGAGATCCTTAAGAAAACCGTGCAGCCCGGCGATACCATTTTGATAGATGGTCAGGATGGACAGATTGTAGTCAAAAAGAAAATCGTGCAGCCGGGCGACACTATGATCGACGGTCAGGACGGCCAGATGGCAGTCAAAGAGTTGTAATACAAGGAAAGGCCAGGAAGATCGCTTCCCGGCCTTTTAACATCAATGAGCGCTAGCGCGAATTGTGCGCCGAAATGCGGGCGGCATAGCCGCCTTCCTTACGCATTTCGTGTGCATCGCGCCGCGGGCGTTTTATCAAACGCCCCTTCAGTAGGAGACCCGCCTCACTACTGAAGACAAATGTGTTTATCCCATCCACCAGCAGAGGCCGAGGTCTTAGGGGCGTTTGATAAAGCCATTCATCGAGGTTTTTTAACAGCTCTTTTTCCTGGTACGATTTGGTATATAATATTTTTGTAAGGAGCCAATAAGCGTTGAAGATATCAAATCGTTACGTATGTAATAACTGTGCCTATGAGAACAGCAAATGGCTGGGCAAATGTCCGGCCTGCGGGATGTGGAATACTTTTCAGGAAGAGATCCGGGCCAGCAAACCGGCCGCACCGGGCAGACTGCGGGTGGAGGCGGTGTCTCTGCCGAGTATTCCTGCCGGGGATGTAAAGCGCTGCAGCAGCGGTGTTGACGAATTGGACCGGGTTCTGGGGGGAGGCATGGTGCCGGGCTCGGTGATACTCATAGGCGGCAATCCCGGAATCGGCAAATCAACCCTTTTGTTGCAGGTGGCTCAGTCTATTGCCGGGCAGGGTGGGCCTGTCATTTACCTGTGCGGAGAAGAATCTTTGCAGCAGATCCGGCTGCGCTCCATGCGCCTTAACGTAGACAGCGCTGCTATTTTTTTGCTGGCCGAACAGAACATTGACCTCTTGGCAGAATATATAGAAAAAATAAAACCGGCTACAGTGATCATCGATTCTATACAAGCGGTTTACTGCAGCGAAATCTCCTCAATCCCCGGCAGTATAGCGCAATTACGCGAGTGCACCGCCCGTATTACCGATATTGCCAAAAAAAGCGGCATTACCTTTTTCTTAATCGGCCATGTTACCAAGGAGGGTGTTATTGCCGGCCCCAAGGTCCTGGAACACATGGTGGATGTGGTGGTCTCTTTCGAAGGTGATAAGAGTTTCTCTTTCAGGATATTGCGGGCAGTCAAAAACCGATTTGGATCCACAGATGAGATCGGGTTACTGGAAATGGGACCGGACGGTTTGCATGAAGTCCTGGATCCAGCCAGCATATTCTTAAGCTCACAGGCGGTATTTACCTCAGGGAACGCTATCACCACCAGTGTGGAGGGCAGCCGTCCCTTATTGATCGAGGTTCAGGCTCTGGTTTGCCCTTCAGGACCCGGTTATCCCAAACGCATGGCAACCGGAATAGACCAAAACCGCCTGGCCCTGATAACCGCGGTTTTGGAGAAACGCCTGGGTTTCCACCTGTCGGCCTGTGATGTATTTTTAAAGGTTACCGGCGGGGTTTTTTTGAAAGATCCCTCAGTGGACTTCGGCATTGCGGCGGCCATTATTTCAAGCCATTTGGATATTATAATACCGGCTGATACCGTATTTATCGGGGAGCTGGGTCTTTCCGGACAGATAAGGCCGGTGCCCTATCTGGAACTGCGCTTAAAAGAGATCGCCAAAATGGGATATCAGCGAGTGGTAGTCCCTAAACAGGGCAAACTGCCAGTAATGGCCAACCTGGTTGGCATTGAGGTGCAGACTATAGACGAGATTCTAGAGTTGATAAGGGAAGGATGATGGGGTTGGAAGATATTTATCAGGGACCGTTCAAGAAATACCTGGAGATGCTGGCGCCAGGAACAGTGTTCCGGATCGGGGTAGAAAATATTCTGCAAGCCAATACCGGGGGATTGATCGTGGTGGGGGATTCGCCGGAGCTGATGGCCATTGTGAACGGCGGGTTTCATATTGACTGCGAGTTCAGCCCGGCCCGGCTTTACGAGCTGGCCAAAATGGACGGAGCCATTATCACCAACCATAATGCCACCAGGATCCTCAAAGCCAATGTGCAGCTTTCTCCAGATTCCGCTCTGCCTTCCAACGAAACCGGTATACGCCATCGCACCGCGCAGAGGGTAGCCCGGCAAACCGGTGAGCTGGCGGTAGCGATTTCACAGCGGCGCAAGCAAGTGACCCTCTATCAGGGCAACATCACCTTTCGCCTACGGGACTTAAACTCCATCCTGGTCAAGGCCAATCAAGCCCTGCAAACCCTGGAGAAACATCGCAACGTACTGGGGCGGGAATTACATAGGCTCAGCGGACTGGAATTTGAAGATATGGTTACGGTTTCGGAAGTATGCGAGGTTTTGAAACGCGCTATTAAAGTATTGCGCATTGCCAGAGAGATAGAATACTATATCGTTGAACTGGGAGTGGAAGGGCGCCTGGTAAAAATGCAGCTTGATGAGATGGTGGCCAATGTCAGTGAAGAAGCTGGTTATATAGTACAGGACTATTATCATCATCAGGGCAAGTTGCCGCGCGTCATAGTCAACGAGCTCCTGCGGGCTTTTGAAGAAGACCTCTCTGACACTTTATACATTGCCCGGGTATTGGCCCTGGGCAGTGCCAGCAGCCATCTCGAACAGCAGATTGCACCGCGCGGCTACCGCATGCTGCAGCGCTTGCCCCGCATTCCGGGCTCTATTATAGCCAACCTGGTTGAACGGTTCGGGCTGTTATCAAATATTTTGAGAGCCACCATCGCTGAATTGGATGACGTTGAAGGCATCGGCGAAGTGCGGGCCCGCTATATCAAGAACGGCTTGAAAAGGATGCAGGAACAGCTTTTAATGGAGTATATGGTATAAAAAACCGCCTTGCGACGGTTTTTTATACCGTCGACAAAAGCGAATCACTGCGTTGCTCGCTCTGCACAGCTTGTTGACAAAGTCAACAAGCTGAATAACCGCCTTACAGGCGGTTATTGGTTAGCAAATTATAAAGGCCGGCATCAGGTCATGTTAAAAACACCCAGGGTGCTGGCTTTTTTATATTCTTTGAGAAATACATCATACATGTTGATATTGAGGGTATTGCACAAGGCTGCGGAATAGAAGAACAGTTTGCCTAACTCGGTGGTGATAACGTCTTCACAATTGGCGCAAAGCTCACCGCGGAGATGATCGTCAAGGTAACCTTTCAATTCTTCGAAGGATTCAATGCTTTCCGGTACCTGAATTTTGTTGGCTTCGATAGATACACATCCACAATCTGTAACTGATTTAATAAGAGCCCGATTGACCCGGCATGACGACTCGGAGAGCTTAGAGAGGATATCGCATATGCTGCGGTGTCTGATCAACAAATCCCCCACAACATTCTGGAATTCATCACAAATCAAGTCCTTCACAATGAGACCTGCCCCCTTTTCTTTGTGATTTGTTTAATTATAGACTGGGGCTAAAATGTTTGTCAATGCGGCCAATTCAAAGGTCAGGCCGCTTCAGGATTTAGAAGAATTTTCTAAATACCGTATAAATCCTTCCCCACCATATCAGAATAAGGATATGGAGGTGAAGAATATGTATACCAGTCCAAGAATTTCCACTGCAGTCTTGCTGGCCGCCCTTCTGGGGGTGTACTGGGTCAGTCAGCTGGCAGGCCTGTGGAACCGGGGTACAACTATCGAGAAGATAGTCTTTATCGCTGGTGGAGTATTGGTCTCATATCTGATGTTGAATGGATTAGTGGGTTATTGCCGCAAAGGGGTACGACGTTTAAATGAAATATTGGAAACTACCTCTATTGACATTCTTTTAGGCGGTATCGCCGGGCTTTTGCTGGGCATCATGGTTGGCGTATTGAGTACCTACCCGCTGTCTATGTTGAGAGGTTGGGGTCATTATCTCATCATTGCGGTCTTTTTAATATGTGGAGCCCTGGGAGTAAAGATCGGCACCAGCAGGGCCAGTGAGTTGTTTAGCCTGCTGCCTTTCTGGGGCTCTCCAGCTCAATACCCGGCGGAAGAACCCGACGAAACCAAAGTACTTGATACCAGCGCTATTATCGATGGGCGCATTTATGACGTTTGCCAGAGCAATTTTCTGGACGGCAAGCTGATAGTACCTACCTTTGTTATCGAAGAGCTGCAGCACATTGCTGATTCCTCGGATAATCTGCGCCGCAACAAAGGCAGGAGAGGTTTGGAATTACTGTCCAAAATGCAAAAACATCCCCAGATAAAAATTGATATAATTGAAGCAGACATACTCGAGGAGAGAGATGTTGACGCCAAATTGGTCAAGCTCTGTAAGCGCCTCAATGCCAGCATCATCACCAATGATTTCAACCTGAACAAGGTTTCAGAATTACAGGGTATCAAGGTTTTGAATATCAATGAGCTGGCCAATGCGGTTAAGATGATTGTCTATCCCGGGGAAAACATGCATATCAGCATCATCAAAGAAGGCAAGGAGTCTGGCCAGGGAGTGGGATATCTGGAGGATGGAACCATGGTGGTTGTGGAGGATGCACAAAACGACATCGGACGTGATCTTGATGTGGTAGTAACCAGCGTGTTTCAAACCGCCGCGGGCCGTATGATTTTTACCCGCAAGAGCCGGGAAGATCACCAGCATCATGCTCATCATTTGGAGAGCCAGGTACAAGCTGTACGAGAGGTGAATTTGTATGGATAACAACCTCCGGGTTGTTATAGCAGCAGCAGGTGTTGGACGTAGGATGGGCGGCGAGATCAACAAGCAATACAGACTACTGTTATCCAGGCCGGTATTGGCCTATTCTATCGATGTTTTTGAAGCCCATCCGCAGGTGGATGAAATCGTGGTGGTAGCTCATCCCGATGAGGTCAATTACTGCCAGCGTGAGGTAATCGGGCGCTACGGCTACAAAAAGGTATCCCGGGTAATACCCGGCGGAGCGGAACGGCAGGACTCGGTATGGGCCGGTCTGCAGAGCCTGGGTACGGATACCGCTTATGTGGCAGTTCATGACGGGGCCCGTCCCCTCTTGAGCAAGCAGCTGATCGACCGCTTGCTGGAATCAGCGCGGGAATGGGGGGCAGCCATTCCCGGGGTCATGGCCAGGGACACCTTAAAGATGATCGACCGGGACGAATTTGTAGGCCATACCCTGGATCGTTCCGTAGTATCATTGATTCAGACCCCGCAAATCTTTCAATATCAAGAACTGATACGGGCTTACGAATGTGCTTACCGGGATGATCTGATGGGCACTGATGATGCCAGTCTGTTCGAGGTCTACATCGGAAGGGTCAAGGTCGTTCCCGGAGAAGCCAACAATATAAAAATGACCACCACTGAAGATCTTTTGGTGGCGGAAGCCCTGTTGCGGATGAACCGGTCATAATGGGCAGCAAGGAGGTATTCATGCGCATTGGCACCGGCTATGATGTTCACAGACTGGTAGAGGGCCGCCGGCTGGTTTTGGGCGGGGTCGATATCCCGCATCCCACCGGGTTATTGGGCCATTCGGATGCCGATGTTTTATTGCATGCCGTCTGCGATGCCTTGCTGGGGGCTGCCGCCCTGGGTGATATCGGCCGCCATTTCCCCCCCGGGGATAGCCGTTACAAAAATATCAGCAGCAAGC
Organism: Syntrophomonas sp. UBA1041; assembly: GCF_002316705.1. NCBI lineage: Bacteria > Bacillati > Bacillota > Clostridia > Eubacteriales > Syntrophomonadaceae > Syntrophomonas > Syntrophomonas sp. UBA1041. The sequence continues at coordinate 10,406 of NZ_DCEA01000013.1, read as the reverse complement.
TGCTTCTGGCCGAGGTCGGCAACAAAATCCGCCAGGCGGGATTTAAGGTTATAAATGTCGACGCCACGGTGGTCGCTGAAGAACCTCATCTGTCGGGTTATATCGGAGAGATGTCAGCCAATATTGCCGGTTGTTTGGGTATTGATCCCGGACAGGTGAATGTAAAGGCTACTACTACCGAAAGACTGGGATTTGAAGGCCAGAAGTTGGGCATATCCGCCCAGGTGGTGGCATTGCTGGGAGAGCTATAATATTTCGCCCCTGAACGAGGCAAGCTATGAAAAAAATTCAGGGGGAAGTTATATGAACAAAGGAAAAACGGCGATATTGCTATCGCTGTTATTGCTTTTCGGTGTAGTATTGATAGGTGAGCTAATCACCAGACCTGTAGTTATGACCAGTGATGATCCCCGGGTAGTGATCAGCTTTGGCCGGGATCTCACCACCGCCCAGCGCCAGGAAGTAGAGGCATTTTTTAAAGACTGGCAGGGCAGCAAAGAGGCTCAGATAATCACGGTCAGCAATGAGGAAGAACACCGCTATCTGGAAGGGGTAGTTGATAAAAGCCTTATCGGCAGCAAAGCCATATCCAGTGCTTATTGCGAATTATTGGCCAAGGGGCAGGGGATTGAAGTCAAAACCAAAAATATAGAGGCCATAACCCCGTTTATGTATGCCAACGCCTTGGCTACAGCAGGCATAGAGGATGCGCGGGTTATCGCTGCCAGCCCGGTAAAGGTCAGTGGTACCGCGGCTTTGACCGGGATGATCAAGGCGTTTGAACAGGCCAAAGGCGAACCGTTGCAGGAGAAGGCCAAAGAGACTGCCCATGAAGAGGTGGCTAGAATCTCTGAACTTGGGGAAAAGGTAGGCAAGGGCAATGCTGAAACCATCATCTACGAGGTCAAGCGAGAGGTGGTAGGCAAAAATATCACCGATCCCGAAGAGATCAGGGCCATCATCCTTAGAGTCAGCGCGGACCTGCACATCGATCTCTCCGCAGAAGATGTGGACCGCCTGGTGCAGCTGATGCTGGATGTGCAGAGACTTAACCTTAATATAAATCAATTGTCCAACCAGCTGCAGAACCTGCATCGGGATGTCTCCGAAGTCAGGAGCACCGGCAGGATGTTCTGGAACCTGGTGCAGGAGTGGCTGCAGAAGATACGATCCGGCTTAAACGGACTGAGCAGTATTATGAGCAGATAAGTGTTTACCCATAGAATTAACCGCTTAGGAGGGAGAATTTTTGAGTCAGATTAAGGTTCGCTTTGCGCCAAGTCCTACCGGACCTTTGCATATAGGAGGTGCGCGCTCGGCCCTGTTCAACTACCTGTTTGCCCGGCATTACGGCGGGGAACTGGTATTGCGCATCGAGGATACCGACCTGGAGCGATCCAGCCGGGAATATGAAGAAGAAATAATCGCTTCATTGCGCTGGCTGGGCATACAATGGGATGAGGGCATCGACAATGCAGGGGAGAACGGCCCTTACCGGCAGACCGAAAGGCTGTCGATTTATGAGCGATATACCAGGATGCTGCTTGAACAGGGCGATGCCTATTATTGCTTCTGCAGCGAAGCAGCCCTGGAGGAAGAGCGGCAGGCCTTAATGGCTAAAGGAGAGACCCCGCGTTATCTGGGGCGCTGCCGCCATCTCAGTGAGGAAGAGCGGGCCTCTTACCTGAGACAGGGTATCAAGCCGGTGGTGCGCTTTCGGGTGCCGCCCCGGCAGATATACGTGGTTGATGACCTGGTCCGGGGGCGGGTCAGCTTCGAAAGCGACGGGATGGGAGACTTCATCATCGTAAAATCAGACGGGCTGCCTACCTATAATTTTGCGGTGGTCATCGATGATGTACTCATGGGGATTACCCATGTTATACGCGCTGAGGAACACCTATCCAACACCCCGCGCCAGCTGATGATTTACGAAGCCCTGCATTTTAAACGGCCGGAATTTGCACATATTTCCTTGATTCTGGGCAGCGACCGCCAGAAAATGAGCAAACGCCACGGGGCCACTTCTTTGATGCAGTACCGGGAGATGGGTTATCTTCCTGAAGCCCTGGTCAACTTTTTGAGCTTGCTGGGTTGGTCGCCTGAGGGTGAAGAGCAGATCCTGGATATGGGTCAGATCATTGAGGCCTTTACCCTGGAACGGGTGGCCAAGAGCCCGGCGGTTTTTGACCTGGAGAAGCTTAATTGGATGAATGGGCAGTATATCCGCAAGCTCGATATCGAAACACTGGCGGAACGGGTTAAACCATACCTCCTGGCTTCTCCTTACCGGAACCAGATTGAAGCCCTCCCCCTGCAGCAATACCTCTTGCTGATAGCAACGGTCAAAGATCATCTGGTCTGTTTGAGCGATATCGTAAAAGAAGTAGCGCTGCTGTTCGAGCCGGTTAGCTTTGCCCCGGAGGCCCTGGAGGTTTTACAAGGGGAAAATACCGGGCTGGTCTTGCAGGCTTTTATAGAATCTTTTCCTGACAGTCTGGAGCCGGAGGTTATTAAACAACACCTGAAGCTGATCACCAAGCAGAACAAATTGAAGCCTAAAGATGTATTCATGCCTTTGCGCTGCTCCCTGAGCGGACAGGTGCACGGACCTGATCTGCCCAGTCTGATAAGTCTGTGGGGGAAAGAAGAAAGCCTTAATCGGGTGCAGCAGAGCTTGAAGATGTTAACAGGTAAATAGAGGAAAGCGCTATTCTGTTCGGTTTGGTTGACATAAAATTTTGTCCTGCATATAATTTAACTAATGATAAATATAAATGCTGGGAATGGGAGAAGTAGAGCCTCGATCGCTGCCAGAGAGAAAAGGTCACCGGCTGAGAGCCTTTTTACAGTATGAAGTTGCTCGAATATGCGCCCGGGAGCAGATATGCCGAAATAGGAGTAGGCATATCCGGTTAAAGACCGTTACCATGAAGAGAGGGGCGTTTATCGCCCAATTGGAGTGGAACCGCGGAAGTCAGCCTTTCGTCTCTTGGAGACGAAAGGCTTTTATATTTAAGGAGGGGAAATAATGTTTGCCATGCGACAAGAGGTGAAAGTAGTTTTTGAAAGGGATCCAGCCGCCAAGAGTGTGTTGGAGGTTCTATTCTGTTATCCGGGCTTTCATGCCATTATTCATCACCGCATAGCCCATTTTTTCTACCGGCATCGGCTATTTTTCGTGGCGCGTATGATATCGCACCTCAACCGGTTCCTGACCGGAATCGAGATCCATCCCGGGGCTAAAATTGGAAAAGGCTTGTTCATCGATCATGGCAGCGGGGTGGTTATCGGAGAAACCACCGAGATAGGGGATAATGTCACCTTGTATCAAGGCGTTACCCTGGGCGGCACCGGCAAGGAAAAAGGCAAGCGCCATCCCACCATCGGGGATAATGTGACTATCAGTGTCGGCGCCAAAGTACTGGGGAATATTAAAATTGGCAACAATGTTAAAATCGGCGGGGGCTCGGTGGTCCTGAAAGATGTGCCTTCCAATTGTACGGTAGTAGGGGTTCCGGGGAGAATAGCAGTGCGTGACGGCGCCAAGGTGGATGAGGTGGATCTGGAGCATAATGTCCTGCCTGATCCTGTGGCAGATATGTTCACCGTTATGCAGGAAAGAATCGATATTTTGGAGAAAAGAATAGCTGATATGGAGAAAGGAGAACTCCCCGATGCGCCTTTACAACACGTTAGGAGGCAGAAAGGAAGATTTGCAAACTCTGGAACCGCATAGGGTGAAAATGTATGTATGCGGTCCCACCACCTATAACTTTATTCACCTGGGCAATGCGCGGCCCCTGGCGGTTTTTGATACAGTAAGGAGATATCTGGCTTACCGCGGTTATGAGGTAATGTATGTGCAGAACTTCACCGACGTAGATGACAAGATAATAAACCGTGCCAATGAGGAAGGGGCAAATGCCCTGGAGTTGGCACAGCGCTATATTGACGCTTATTTTACCGATGCAGATGCCTTAAACATCAAGCGGGCCGATGCGCACCCCCAGGTCAGCCAGCATATGAACGAAATCGTGGCGTCGGTGCAGGGACTTATCGAAAAAGGCTATGCCTATGAGATAGATGGGGATGTCTATTACCGGGTAGCCGCTTTTAAAGATTACGGCAAGCTGTCAGGCCGGTCGTTGGAGGATATGCTGGCAGGCGCCAGGGTGGGAATTGATGAGCGCAAAGAGAATGCGATGGATTTCGCCTTGTGGAAAAAGGCCAAAGCGGGAGAACCGTCCTGGCCAAGCCCCTGGGGGGCTGGCCGGCCCGGCTGGCATATCGAATGTTCGGTAATGTCCACCAAGTACCTGGGGGATAGCTTCGATATACACGGCGGAGGCAGCGACCTGATCTTCCCCCATCATGAAAACGAGATAGCCCAGGCGGAAGCCTTGACTGGTCAGCCTTTTGTGCGTTATTGGATGCACAATGGTTTCATTACCGTAAATAATGAGAAGATGTCAAAATCCCTGGGCAACTTCTTTGTCCTGCGGGATATACTGGCTCAATACCCGGCCGATGTGGTGCGCTTCTACCTAATCAGCACTCATTACCGCAGTCCCCTGGATTTTGACGACGGCAAACTGGAGGAGGCCCGCAAAGCCCTGGGAAGGCTTAAGACCACTCTGCTCCTGGCTGCGGAATTTATGGAAAACGGTGCCGCTGCTGGCCTGTTAGGCCCCCGGGAAGAGGAATTCATCAAATCATTAGAGGCTCAGCAGGGCTACTTCATCGAAGCCATGGATGACGATTTCAACACCGCCAGGGCACTGGGGCATCTCTTCGAGATGTCGCACTCTATCAATAGCTACGTGGCCGGGGCGGATAAAAACAATCCCGCCCATCAAGCCGCGGTACGGCAGGCCCATCAGCTTCTCTTTGAATTGGGAGACGTTTTGGGAATCTTTATCACCCCTCAAAACCAGGGCGGTGCAGTGGTAGAAGAGGTCCTGCAGGTGCTGGCCGGGCTGCGCAGCCAGGCCAGAGCCGAGAAGGATTATCAACTGGCTGATCAAATTCGTGATTTCTTTGCGCAGATAGAGGTCAGGGTGGAAGACACCCCGGACGGCAGCCGCTTCCGTTTCGAACAACCGCCCCGGCTCAAAACCCTGGTAGAACAGCTGATTGCTTTGCGCGCTGCCTTTAAGCAGAATAAGGCCTTTGACAAAGCCGACTTAATTCGCAACAGGCTCCAGGAAGCAGGAGTTGTTCTGGAGGATACCCGGGAAGGAGTACGCTGGAAGCTTGCTGATGCCTGAAGCAATCAATGAAAATGAGTTAAGACAATATTCCGCGGTGGTTTTGGCCTTTGTCGGCGATGCGGTTTTCGAGCTTCTGGTAAGGTCCCGCTTGGTCGCGCACGGCCAGCGCAAAGTCAAGGAACTGCATCTGGATACGGTATCCCGGGTGAAGGCCGCCAGCCAGGCCAAAATGGTGCAGGGACTATCTTCCCAGCTCACCGAGGTGGAACAGGAAATTTTCCGCCGGGGCCGTAATGCCAAAACCAGCCCGCCGCGCCATGCCGATATTTCCGACTACCGGTTAAGCACCGGATTTGAGGCGGTCCTGGGATATCTCTATTTAAAAGGGGATATGGAGCGTCTGCAGTATCTAGCCAACCTGGCCCTGGATAATGAAGACAAGCCCGTATAGGCGCCGGGGCAACGTGTACCGCCTCCGGACCTGCCCGTCACGGCTCAAAATTTAGATTATTTTAAAGCGGAGAGGATAGATCAGGTTGATTATAGTAAAACCACAGGTATTGGTCCCTGCGGACGCCTTCGACGGCCACATCGCGCAAAAGCTGGAAAGATACGCCCGGGTTTGTTATAAATCGGAGCAGCAAATGAACCCCGGGGGGGACCCTGATTTTCTCAGGCGTATTGTGAAAAGCGGGCATGAGTCCATTGTAGAGCATGAAAAAGTGACGGTCATGTTTGTAATCGACCGCGGGGTTTCCCATGAAATAGTGAGGCATCGGGTGGGAGCCGCCTATTCCCAGGAAAGCACCCGCTACTGTCGTTATAGCCACAGCAAATTTGGCAGCGAGATCACAGTTATCGAACCTTTTTTCTTTGCAGAAGATGAGTCCGCTAATCGATTGTGGTCTGAATCCTGTGCAGTAGCCGAAAAGAATTATATGGCTTTACTGGAGCTTGGTCGCAGCGCCCAGGAGGCCAGGTCGATTCTGCCCAATTCGCTCAAAACCGAAATCGTTGTGACTTACAACCTCCGCGAGTGGCGGCATTTTTTCCGCCTGCGCTGCGACAAAGCTGCACACCCACAAATGCGTCAGGTAGCTATACCGCTGCTGCTACATTTCAAAACCCACCTTCCGGTCTTATTTGATGATGTCCCCTATGATAAGGAATTCCCAGCCAGTCACTATGCAGCAATGATTACCACTGACGATTTGTTTCAACCTCTGATTCCAGAATGAAGATAGCTTAAAATTGTATTCGTTTATAAAAACGGCTGACGGAGAGACTCCGGGAGCCGTTTTTATGGTGATTTACAGCGGGTATGAGATTAAATAAGAATAAAAGATTGGGTAATTTGAAAAGATATCCTTAATTTATGGTATATCTAATCAATTCGAGGAGCAAATAATTGCTATGCATGTATTCACCGCAATTATTTCTATCATTGCCGCCTGGCGTTGGGGAGACTGGAGGAATTGGAAAAAATACCATTCAACCATGCTGTTCGTAGTTGTGGGAAATTTAACCTATAATTTTATTTGTGCCAATCACTTCTTGTGGAGATTAATTCCAGAATTTTTTAGTAATCATACTATTGCAGAACTAGGCTATACTTTTATTGTTTTTCCAGCCAATGCATTACTATTCTTATCAAATTATCCTGATAATACCCTCAAAAAAACAATCTACTATATAAAATGGATATTTATCTATATTATTGTCGAATATCTTTTCTTAATAAATAATGGTATCATTCATGATTATGGCTGGAATATCTGGTGGTCTCTAGCTTTCATAAGTATAATGTTTCCTTTGCTCAGGCTTCACCACACCAAACCGTTGTTAGCTTACTTATTTGCAACAGCAATGGGTAGTTTTATCATTTTTTATTTTGATGTGCCTGTTGAGATTCCAATGGAGTTTAGAAAGTAAAGATGCTTTGGTGGTGATCATGTGCGAAGAATAAGCATTATAACGGTTATTCTTATTATTCTCACCGCGGTGGGATGTCATAATGAAAATGAAATAATATATACAGGATCAAACAGTGTTAAAAAGCCTATGGAAGCTCTGGCAAAGGCTTATATGCAAAAGAACCCGCAAATTAAAATCAAAGTAATGGGCAGTGGCTCAGATTCTTTTCATATTTCAAATGAAGTTATTTATGGTCAGTCTAGAGAAATTAAACCGGAAGAAGAAAAATGGGCCAAGAAATATGGTCCTGTTCAACGAGAAAAATTTTGTTATGGAGCCATAGCAATATTTGTTCATCCTGAAAATCCCATAAATGGCCTGGATATGGAACAACTAAGAAAGATTTATAGTGGTCAGGTGAAGAACTGGAAAGAAGTGGGCGGAGAAGATAATCCTATAGCTGTTGTAGCCAGGGGCGGACGCTCCGGCTCCGAGGAGTTTTTCGAAAAAGAAGTTCTTAAAGAAGATAAAATCACTAATCGCAGATATAGTTTGGGCCTGAACAATGAAGTTGTTGAAATTGTGTCCAAGCACAAATTTGCTATAGGTTATGCCGAAGTGGCATACGTCGACAACACTGTTAAAACATTGACTCTGGCAGAGAATCCAAATACTCCCGGCGTATTGCCGGAGCTTAAAAACTTAAAGGACCAGACCTATCCTCTTACGCGTCCGCTTTATCTATTAATTAAAGAGGATGCTAAAGCGAATGTAAAAGATTTTTTGAATTTTATACTGAGTCCTGAGGGACAAACCGTACTGGAGGATATTCAATATGCTCCGATAACATAGTAAACTAAGATATAATGGGGTTGGGCTCATGGAATTTCTAAGAAACATAAATCCCGACGAAATTCAAATTGTTTTTTGGGCTGTTTTAATTTTACCCTGGGTTTTATTTTTTTCCCTGGTTGACTGGAACAAAATAAAGACCCTGAATAGTGTTGGATTACTTATTGGGTTATTAGCTATGATCGGGGATACAATCGGTACCAGTTTAAAACTGTGGATTTATCCGGTAGAATTATTGCCGGTGTTCCACAATTTTTTCCCGATAAACCTGTCTCTCCTACCGGTTGAAAGCATGTTAACTGTTCAGTTCATGCCTAAGAACCCGATAAAAAAGATAGCATTGATTCTCTGTGTGGGCTTGTTTAATGTTATAGCAGAATATTTATTTGAAGGAAATACCAGTGCGGTTTTTTATCCTTATTGGAAACCCATATATTCTTTGCCTTTTTATCTAGCTTTATTTTATTTTGGTTATATCTATCATAATTGGATCACGAGGGATAAAGCGAACCAGCCAATAGCAAGCGACAGCCAAACTGGAGATTGAGATAACATGACAGCAGAAGGCGGATAGACTTAAATGAGTGAAATATTAGTGGGCATAAACAGCATTATGGAGGCTCTTAAAGGCCGCCGCAAGATTCACAAAATCTATGTGCAGGAAGGGCGGCAGGGTAAACGCATCACCGATTTGCTGGGTCTAGCCCAGGTTAAAGGGGTTTTTGTGCAAACCGTTGAAAAGCGGCGCCTGGATCATATGTATACCCTGGGAAACCATCAAGGGATCATTGCCGCTGTAGACCAGTACCCTTACGCCAGTGTGGACGACATGCTCAACCTAGCGGGGGATAAGGGGCAGCAGCCCTTGTTGCTGGTATTGGATGGTATAGAAGACGCCCGCAATCTGGGAGCCGTAATCCGTACCGCGGAGTGTGCCGGCGTACATGGTATTATTATTCCCCGGCATAATTCCGCCGAGATAAATGAGTATGCGGTGCGCAGCTCGGCAGGGGCGCTTGAACATATGCTGATCGCCCGTGAAACCAACCTGGTCAATACCCTCAAAGACCTCAAGACCCGGGGGATGTGGGTGGTCGGTGCTGAAGCGCATGCCGATGCTTATTATTATCAGGCCGATATACCTCTGCCGGCCGTTGTGGTGACAGGGGGGGAAGGCAAGGGGATAAGGCGCTTGGTGCGCGAACAGTGTGACCTCTTGCTTAAGATCCCTATGTTCGGCGTCATTAACTCGCTGAATGCCTCGGTTGCTGCAGCCTTAATCCTTTATGAGATCGTACGCCAGCAACAACGCTCGGGCAAACCGGGCTCCCCAAACCCTATAAATTAATAACAAAATATGGGAAAAGTCCTATGCAGGTGTCTTGACGATACCAGTGGTACTGGCTATAATTAATTTGACGTTTAAAGACAAGCGTCAGTTTTGCGGGTGCCCACAACAATTAATGGAGGCGATAGGATGCCAAATTCCATCGCTGCGAAACAGTATTTTCTAACCTATGCCGAAATGCTTGACGAAGACATTGTGGAATTGGCCCAGCAAGGTGAACAATTTGCTGTTGAATTCCTGGTGGACAAGTATAAGAATTTCGTGCGAGCCAAGGCCCGGTCTTATTTCCTGATTGGCGCAGATAAGGAAGATATCATTCAGGAAGGTATGATCGGCCTTTTCAAAGCGATTCGGGACTATAAGCTGGACAAACTTACTTCATTCAGGGCTTTTGCTGAGTTATGCATAACCCGCCAGATAATAACAGCCATAAAAACGGCGACTAGACAGAAACACATTCCCCTCAATTCCTATGTATCTTTAAATAAACCGGTTTATGATGAGGAATCCGATCGAACCTTGATCGATATCCTTTCCACTACCCGGATCACCAATCCTGAGGAGATCATCATCAGCCGGGAAGAATTTGTCTTTATAGAAAAGAAAATGGGCGAGATATTGAGTTCCCTGGAGTGGAAAGTTTTAATGGCCTACCTGGAAGGTAAATCCTATCAAGAGATAGCAGTCGACTTAAAAAGGCATGTTAAGTCGATTGATAACGCCCTGCAGCGGGTGAAGCGCAAGCTGGAAAAATACCTGGAAGATCGGGGCGAACTATAACCTATCGAGTCCACTCGCCTTTTCACTATGGTACAAACTAACTGAATAAAAGGTTTCACGTGAAACTATTGACTTTGCTCGGTACAGCGTATAAAATATTATTTGCTGAGCCGAGCTAGCTCAAGGGTAGAGCAGCTGATTTGTAATCAGCAGGTTGCGGGTTCAAATCCTGTGCTCGGCTCCAGAAAAACAAAACATGGAGGGATACCCAAGCGGCCAAAGGGGGCAGACTGTAAATCTGTTGGTATTACCTTCGATGGTTCGAATCCATCTTCCCCCACCATAAAGAAAAACTGTCG
>NZ_DCEA01000014.1:18480-21202 GCF_002316705.1 Syntrophomonas sp. UBA1041 | reverse complement strand
AAAACCGTCGGAGCCTACTGGATAATTCGTTCGGTCCGCAGCTCAGGAGTGATTTTCGGGTTCAGACTACTGGTACCGGGCTTGCACCGTCCCCGGCTCGCTAAAACGTTCACCTTGAAACGTACTCTCTCCGTCAATGCCTTTGAATATTAAATTATAAATAAATATACAGATTTAACCGTGTTTTGTCAATCACTGTATACATTGAATTAGCTTTAATGAAAAGGAATAGTATGATTCCCGATCAGGTTGGCATTCGAAGATCAGCGTAGGGACATGCTATCTTGGATGGTATAATAAAATAGAATAAGAAAGCAACAAGAATACCTCTTGTTTCCTTCGGGAAACACATCGAAGGACGGATAACTACTACTGGTACTGCTAGGGAGGTGACAAACTCATTGATTATTTACACGAAAACCGGCTGCCCTTACTGTGAGGGAGCAAAGCGGCATTTTACCGCCCAGGAAATCCAATTCGAGGAAGTTAATCTATCGGTTCACCGGGAAAGAATCCAAGAGATCAAGCAACTCACAAACAACACCATGGTTCCGGTCATAGTGGATAATGGACAGGTTACAGTTGGTTTCAACGGCGGAGGTTGAGGTGTGTAAATGACCGTCTGTAAGACGGCCGAAACCAGTGCTTTTTCAACCGGCAAACAGCCCAAATATGCCCGAAAGCCCAGGACTGCTGGGCTTTCTTTCGTATATAATTATATATTTAAAATTGACTCCACTGCAAAAACCCTTTTTGTTGCATAAGGGTTGCATGAATATACAAAACGAGCGTTGGCAGAGGTGAAGGCAGGCGGTCGAAGACCGCCCTTTACAATGCCTTGCAGTTGCTATTAAGGTTCAATTAATCCTCCCGCTTGTCACCTAAAAAGAAAAGAGCCACAGTTCCAGGACCGGTATGAGAACCAATTACGGTACCAACACTATTTATCATTACACGCCCATTGAGTAAAGGAAATCTTTTCTCAACTAAATCAGCTACCTTACGTGCATCGTCATAACAAGCAGAATTAGATATAATGCACTTCCCTGAATAATTTATGCCATCTTTTGCATGTATCTCCATCATACGCACGATTTCTTTAATTACTTGTATTTTACCATGAATCTTCTTGCGAGGAATAAGTTTTCCTTCATAGTTCATATTTAACAGTGGGCAAATATTAAGCAAACTCCCCACAACCGCAGATGCAGCTGATATACGCCCGCCGCGTTTATAATGGGTAAGATCCGTAGAGAAAAACCAATGATGAAGATTAAGCTTATTTTTCTGAAGCCAATTATATACTTCTTCAAGTGTTTTTCCATTATCCCGCATATCCGCCGCCATGTCTGTAAGCAAGCCATATCCCGAGGATGCTCCCAGGGAATCTATAATCAGGATTTTTCTATCAGGGTATATCGATAAAAGCTGCTCTCTGGCAATATTTGCAGAATTATAGGCCCCCGATAAGCCAGAAGAAAAGGAAATGTGGAGAATGTCTTTTCCTTCCTTTAAAAAAGGGTCGAAAAAATCTATATATTGTCCCACATTTACCTGTGATGTTGTAGGCATTGAACCTGCGGCAATTCTACTATAAAATTCTTCGAAGGATATAGTTTCGCCCAAATCATCCAGATATTCCTGTCCGTCCAAAATATAATGAAAGCATACAAATGGAATATTTCTTATTTTAAAATAGTTATTAGGCATATCTGCTGTAGAGCAACAAGTTAAAACATAATTTATCATATCACACTCCCCCATACATCTTGTTAATTTAACATAAATAAAACGCCAAGTGTATTTGGTCCACAATGAAAGAAATTTTACGCCTGGCACGTGTAACAAAGTTCCTTAAAATCATACATCTCTTCTTCAGTTCTTTTAACAAGGTCAATGTTTTCAGAAGAGCGGCCTTGAGTGGGTAATAAAAACTCTGTCGGGTTTTATGTCAGTCAAGTTATTTAGTTTATCCATAGTATAGCATTTTAGAACACTGGGAAAGGTACTCTTTGTATTTTTTCCCATCTTTATTTTAATCAAGAAAGGTCTTTCGCAGAAACTGGGCTCGCCTAATTCAAAGATTTATCATACCGATTCATTACTCTGTCCCAAATTATTGATGGCGGACGATCTGACCCGCCTGGCTTACACCATCAAACTGAGCCGCAAAACGCTGGGAATTATTTCATTTGGCTTTCCCGGGCATGAAAACGCCCCCCATTTTTTTCATTATGGAGGGCATTTATCATGACATAGAAAATCCAATCAAATTAGAACCATTTATCAAAAATCATGTTCTGTCCAAATGTCTTAGCTCTTCTTGAAATCTTTTTTCTTCCGGCAATAAATCAATAGCTCTGTAATACGCGTTTTTCACATCTCCCATAGGCGCTTTCAACCATTTCAGCACCCTCCCCAAATCACGCCATGCCCATGCATGACGCATAGGCGGGGCTTCCATTTGAATTACCCGTTCCAGTAAATCGCGGGCCTCCATTAATAAGCGACGATTTGTGTCCCGCCGGTAATTATCTTTTCCGCTTCTGTTAATCCACAAATTACGGGCGATATCTATTTTCGTTTGAGCAAACTCATGCAAAGCCCGCACATCGGAAAGAACTGAATCACCGGCCCGTTCAAAATAATTGTGTGCCATCTTTTGATTTCCTAATCGACGAGCTAAAATCGCTGCATCAAAAGCATCAGCCGATGACAATAA
>NZ_DCEA01000014.1:0-18289 GCF_002316705.1 Syntrophomonas sp. UBA1041 | reverse complement strand
GATTGAGTTTTACTCACCCTGAGGTAAAGCATTCCTAGTCATGTGCTTTTATATATTTATCCACTCGAAGTGCTACATTTTGTTGGAGATTGCGGTAGAAAAACTGGTAATCATAGAGATGATATACGCCTTTTTCAAAAATATCCAATACGGGCGGGTAATCCTCGGGAGATACACCGGTTACTTTAAGGGTGCCCCGCTCCGGATCAAGATAGGCTCCGGTTAGAGCCGGGATTTCCTTCAAAATATCTCCCTCATAATCGGTAAAAACTGCGCCTAGATTTAACTCCGCCTCAGCATATTCGCCGGTAGTTTTCCAATTAAGGGGATTAATAGCCAGGGTTGAGCGGGGAACGAGCAGTGAAGTGTTAACCGATTCCGCTTCCGAATTAAAGCTGATTATAACGCCGGTATCGTCAGCCCCCCGGGCCATTTTTAAATACGGGTACTGAGCAACATCCTCTTCGGTAATTCGCCAGCCGATTAAATAGGCACCTACCAGAAGATCGTTATAGCTTTTATTTTGGAATAAATCCTTCATTAAACGCAAGAGCATTTCCGAACCCTGGCTAAAGCCTGCTAAAACCAAGGGCCGGCCATTATTGCATTCCTGCATATAGTATGCAAATGATTGCTTAACATCACTGTAAGCCAATTGAAAATATGGTTCCGCTTCAGTTGAATCGAGGCTATAAGCATTCAACCCGGCCTGCCGATAGAAAGGCGCATATATACTGCAAACATTCTCATAAATCCCTTTTTCCATATTAAGCGCTCCCATAAAACTGGCTCGGGTCTTGGCATCGTTCATTTCCATATTAAATGAATTTTCCTCACCCATATAAACGGTGGGACAAATCAAAAAAACATCGGCACTTCTAAGCTGGCTGCTTTCCGGGAAAAATGCCCAGTTATTTTTATCCGCATATTGATTTGATGTTTGCGCGCTGCATCCGATTACGAGCGCAAAAATAATAAACAAAAGCAGGTATTTTAATTTTTTCAACAAAATCTATCCACCCTTTCCGCCGAGTGCCGGCATGGGAACAGTTCAACGAATTCCTGAAGCCAAGCAAGGACAACGGCGTTTTTGATGATATGGTCAAGCGCTGGATCACCGAGGGCAGCAGCGAACACGATATCGGGCTGAAGCTTATTCAGAGCCGCAGTGCCGGCAGCCGGTACAAATATGAAAACGGCAAGAACATCTTATCCATCAAGGTCAAGAGGACGGATTGACCCGGGACCCTTTACAATCGCTAAGCCGCCGGATCAAGAAGAGCCTTGCTATATTGATGTTTATTAAAAAAGGCTGCCGGTTGTGCTTCGACGCCGATGACCTGGAAACGATCGTCACCTTTGCAATCAAGGGTTTTAGTTTTCTTAATCGCTTCTATCAGCATGTCTCTGACAAAGCGGTGGGTATCGCTGGTGTTTCTCCCCTCCCGGAACATGTTGTAGCCATCCCCGCCTTCGGCCATGAAATCATTGGTGACCACCCGGTAAGTCTTTTCCGGGTTTAACACACTGCCATCCGGCAGAGTAACTTTCGCTATACGTTGGCCGCTCAAGTCGTACGCAACCTTCATACCCGAATATTGTATGCTGCCGATATGGGGATTATTAATTCCATGCTGCAGAATTGACAGGACCTGGCTGCCCGGCAAATCCATCTGGATCAGGGTATTGTCGAAAGGAATCACTTCCCACAGCTTGCCGACGGTTATCTCCCCGGTCGGGATACTGGTTCTCAGCCCTCCGCCGTTTTGAAAAGCGAAGTCAGCATTGCTTTGCTGGCGCATAATATCCGTAACCCATTGACCCAGCACTGAAACTTGCTCTTTTTGATGCGCCAGATCTACAACGGCCTTGCCGATCACTTCGTTTTTGACTGCCGCTATTTCCTTTTGATCAGCATTAATCACCGCTTTTACCGCGGCGTCCTCGCTTAGACCGGGGGTGGGTAGATCGATTACGGAGGCAACGGCGGAGACAACTTTTTGGGTCCGGGGCGAATATTTCAGGGCAACTTTGCCGGCTGCCCGGCCGTTATAATAAGCCTGCACAACGGGTATCCCATTAATATAACCGGCCATTTTTTGATGAGTATGCCCGATCAGCAGCGCATCCACACCGGTAATACCGTTGGCTAATTCCGTTACTTCACCGGTAATGTTGATATTATCCTTATCCAGGTATCCGCCCAAGTGCCCCAACACCAGGATTATTTGCGCGCCCTGGCGTTTTAGTTCCGGTACCAGGAGGTTAACGCTTGCTGCCGGTTCATTTATATTGTAACCAGCTATGATTTTGGGATTGACTTTGATAACTATTTCTTTGGTGGTTAATCCGATAATCCCGATTTTTATCCCCTTTTTCTCTATCATAACCCAGGGTTTGGTACCGGGCAGATTCCCGCCGCTTTGCTTATCCGTTATATTGGCAGTCAGAATCGGAAATCGGGAAGCGGCAGCTTGCTCCTGCAATTTATCCAAACCCCAATCGAATTCGTGGTTGCCGATGGCCATAGCGTCAAAACCGATTTGGTTCATGGTTTCAACTACCGTTTTCCCGTAGAGCAAGTTGGAATCAATACTGCCCTGGTACATATCCCCGGCGGATAAAACCAGGGTTCCATCAGGGTTTTTAGCTTTTTCATCCCGCAGCCATTTGCCCAATTTGGCCGCCCCCGGATTTTTGCCATCATCCAGGAGCGCCCCATGAAAATCGTTCACACTCAAAACATCCAGAGCAATCAAGTCCGGTTGGGCCGCCTCCAGGCCGCCCGGGTAAAGGTCAACGCTGGCCGTGGAAGCATCCCAGGCAGTGCGAATATTGTAAATATCAGCCACCGCTCGCAGGGGTACAAGCAGTACCCCATTTTTAATGGCCGGGGCAACCGGCAGTAAAATATCCCGGCCGTCTACCCTGGCTGCAGGATTACCGGAAACAAGCGTTAGAATGCTGCCAGGCAAGTAAACAGTTGCCGCACCGGTTTGCCGGTTCCAGGTTAGCTGAGCTCCCAAAGCTTCCACGAGCGGTCTTAAGGCAACTATACACCGGCTGTTTTCCAATACCGGGGCTTCTTGGAAATTAATTTCCCGGTTGTTTAACCGGACGCTGACAGGTCGCTCCGCCGCCAGAGCGGAACCCGCCGCCAGAAGGCCGATTAAAACTCCCAATATAAGCACCATAAATTTTCGCCGCATTTTATCACTCCCCAATTCATACATTTACAGGCTGAAATACCTGTTTCACGCCAGGTTCCCCATATCCCAACCATTCTTTTTTAACCTCCGCATCCTCTAATTACAGTACTTCGACCAACCAGCAGAAAATTCCTGTCTAATTCTGCTAAAATAAAGGATATATATGCCATATTAACGAAGATTAAAAGATGCCGCTTGTAGCTGCGGCCCCTTGGCGGAAGAGTACAAATTTTATAGCTTCATAACAAAGGGGAGGCAGAAGTAAATACTGTGATTTTCAGTTATTTGTCTCACTGCTTAAGCAGCCAGGCCACATTCCCGTACATAATTTTATCTTTGGCATCTTCCCGTAGCTGAATACCAAGTACCTCCATCATTTGGGAAAGTTTCCTAATGCAATACTGGCTGTTAATTCTTATAACGAACCTATAGGCTGGATACCCGAAGATTTTTACTATCAGGAAGACATTGCTCAAAGGCTTGATGACGGAACCATCGTAAAGGGTCAAATCAGCGCTATTTTAGGCGGCGAAGATGGGAAGAGTTTAGGGGTTAGGATTGATATTGCGAGATATACAAAGAAACGGTCTAAATAATTATTAACGTATATCAAGGGATTATAGGGGGTAATATTTTGTTATCAGAAATTGAACGTGATGAAATATATGGCGAACCTAAAGAAATTGATGGCGATACTATTATTTGGGAATCACGTGGCAATAAAGACAGATTTTACTTAAAAGTCCCGGTTAGAAGGGCAAATGGAGAAGAAATGCATTTAAGGGCATATTATGGTGCACGGAGATATAGTTTTGCGTTGTTATACAGAGGGACAATTCTTATAAGAAGATGGGATTTTGAACGTCACGAAAATCCCGGTCCAGATGGGAGCATATTTAATGGTGTTCCACATAAACATAAATGGACAGAAGAATATGGGGATGAGTGGGCTTATACTGTTGATGATGTTCCTGTTAATGATGTTGAATTAGCGTTAAAGGCCTTTTTGACAGAATGCAATATTTCTGTAATTGGGCCTACACAGCAATCACTTTTTAGTATATCCTAAATTAAAGAAAGGAGGGATTATGATGCTTGAAATGGGCGAAATATTTATCATTAACCAGTATATTAATTGGCTTGATAACTCATTTGTAAACAATACTGATGATAGTATAGGCGTCATAAAAACTCCTTATAAAAGACCGGACGGAGATTTTGTTAACCTTAGATTGCTTAAATTAGGTAACAAATATTACCTTACTGACAATGGGGAGACTTATGACTATTTATATATCTCAGGGATAGACTTACACTCTTCTTCCACTAATCGGGATAATTTAGTCAGAAGGACATTATTATCAAATGGGGTAAGCTTTTTAAATGATATTGAGTTATCAATTGAAATAAAAAGCACTGAAGAAATAGGTCCTGCTGTATCCAGATTAATTAGAGCAATTACCGGATTACAGTATTTAATTTACACTACACGTCCTGGGGGAATAAGGTATTTCAAGGAAAATGTAGCCAACTACTTTACTTCAAAGCGCATTAATTTTGAAGCTGATTATTATGTAACCGGTAAAGCACGTGAACATCGTTTTGATTTTTATATTCCCGGAAAATTATATCTCGTTAAGACATTATCCACAGAGAATATTGCATGGGCCAAACGTTTGGCAACTGAAACAATGTTCGAATTTGTGGATACTAAAGAAGTTACCCCTGATTATAAGGGTATTGCTTTAATCGATGATAATAAAATTGAAGTATGGCAAGGTGCTGCTCTCTCAATTTTAAAAGCCTATTCTGATTATGTGATCCCATGGAAGAAACGGGATGATTTAATGTCGCTTATATCATAACTTGGGAAGCAGGGGGAGCTGTAAGGTTTAATCCCCTGATACATGCTGACATTTTATTTTGAGAGCAGGCTGTAAAGCACCTGCGCCATTTCTGCTCTAGTGCTTGTACTTATCGGGGAAAGCTTCCCATCGCTACCGCTGACAGTCCCGGTTTCCACAAAAAGGCTCATGGCAGCCTTTGCCCAGGAAGCTATGTCACCTGCATCGCTGAAGTCAGAGAGGGTCTTCCCGGAATTGCCCTGGGGCAGCTTACCGATAATTTTTAGCACCTTATACAGCAAGGTAAACATTTCCTGACGGGTGATCTCCTTTTCCGGCATAAACAGGTTATTGCCTACACCAGCAGATATACCGAGCCGCTTTGCCGCAGCCAGGTAGCTGGTGTAATAACTGTTGCCGGCGTCTGCGAAGTTAACCTTAGTATTAAGATCTGGGGCTATGCCATATGATTTCATCAGCATGGCGATGAACTGGCCCCTGGTCAGCTTTACTTCCGGGCTGAAATTGCCACCTCCGGTGCCTGTCGTGATCTCCCTTGCAGCGATAAAACCTACCGCCTTGCTGTACCATGCGCTTTCAGCCACATCCTTGAAGCTGACTTTGTTATAGCCTACGGCATACTGTGAGAAATGCTTGGTGTTGAAGCTGATCATTCCTGTTGCGGGGTCATAGATACAATTGCTTACTGCTTCTAGCTCCCCGGACTCCTTGATACAGTAGATGACAATAGCGTCTGTATCCTCACCTACTTTAGGGGTATAGGGCACGAATACCGATACATTCCCGCCAAACTGGGATATGGTCTTGCCCCTGCTGGTAACACCGAAATCGAACACCGGCCTGTCGCCCACCGTCCGCTGTGCTTCAGGCGAAAGAGAGGAGGCTTCCACTTTGGATGCCGTAATTTTCACATCACCTGTTGCTTCTCCGGAGAGGGTAGACAGGGTGTTGGCGTCAAAGGTAATGGAGGCAACCGGGGTGGATATGGTCAATGCGTCAATCCCGGCTTCCGCGGCCCGGCTTACCGCCTCTTTAGGGATGCTTGTTTCTGCGGTGGTGGCAGCTGCAGGAGCTTGCACCTTGATTTCAAGCCTGGCGGCAGTGCCTTCGCCTTGCTTTCTGGCTTCTTCCTTCGCTTTACTGATGGCATCGCTTACCTGTATGCGGCTAACTATGGCCGTTGCATAGCCGCGGCTGTCTACGGAAGCGGTAACTGTTGTGGCAGCCGTCGCGGTATTTCCTGCAATATTGGTCTCCGTTTTGGGTGTTTCCATAGGAGTACTTGTTCCTCCGCTGCCGCCGGATGAACCGCCGCCGGTACTGTTTTTACTCCATTGTGCGTATACCGTAATGGAATCGGTGACTGCCGTAGCTGCCGTAAAAGCGGTGCCGCTTCCGTTAGCTTGCGTATTCCAGCCAATGAAGGTGTAGCCTGATCTGGCAGGCGCCGTGGGCAGTGTGCCGACCTGAGCGCCTGAGATTACTTCTTGGGCCGCGGGGCTTGCTTCCGTATCTCCGCCATTCTGATCAAAGGTGACCGTATAGGTGACCGCCCTTCGAAAAGAGCCGGGCTTTGCCCAGACAGTGCTGCTTCCATCTGTAAAGGTGTAATAGTCTTCCTTGGTAGTGCTTTCCGTATGCTCGCTTTCCTCTACCGGCAAACTCTCCATCCGCAGGGGAGTGGCGGCGCTGATCTTGCCGTCAACGGTAACTTTCGCCCCCTCGGCCGGGTCAACCAGCTCCCATGCCGATGCATATATTCCCATGCCGCCTTGGCCTGATGAGGTCACGTTGCCTTGTATATGCACATCGGCTCCTGATGAGATAACAGCCGTGGCTTCTTCCCCCTTGGCAACGATATTGCCCTGCACGGTGATGGAAGCGCCGTGCCAAGCGTTTACTGCGTAATCCGGTGCGGTGATATCCCCCTTGATTGCGACTTCACCCTTGCCTGCCGAAACAGCGGAAACGCCGCCGGTGACTGTAACACTTCCTTCAACGCTCAGAACTGCTTCCTCTGCGCCCAGGTATATCCCGCGGCTTTTTTCACCGGTTACCGTGACATCCCCCCCGATGAGGACGGACTGCAGTCCGCCACTCTCGGAATCTATATACACGCCATGAGAGGAAACACCCGTAACCTGCACATCGCCGCTGACTTTGATGTTGCTGCTGTCAAAGCACCCTACACCATAAGCGTTATCCCCGGCCACCGTGATACTGTCAACCGTCACAGCGCCGTCGCCCGTCGCATAAACCGCTTTGCTGCCACCAGCCGATGTCACCGCGTTCACTTTGACATTGCTGCCTGTACCCACATAGACACCGTAGGCGACGCCATCTCCGGCCATCACGTTTAATGCGCCCTCTCCTGTCAGTTTCAGCCGGCTGAAGTTATCAGCATAGACCGCAGCAATCTCGGCTGTGCTGCCCATGGGGTCAACGTTTGGCTGTGCCGTGTGGTCAGGCTGTACAGTCAGCGTATGTCCGTTCAGATCAATCGTTAAACTACAGCCGTTCAGCGTGATAGGCATGGAATAATCGATATTCGCCGTCAGTCTCAGATCTTGTGCATTCCAACTGCCGTCGGACACCTTCTCCAGCGCATCCGTCAAATCATTCGCGCTGCCTATCTCGCGTATCGTCACGGGTTCAGGCACGCCCTCTCCTGTGAGCTTGAGTGTTTCCGGATCGGCCAGGGTAGATATTTCCTCATCTGTCCCTGCGTTTTCGATGATGGCGCAGCGGTACATCCAGCCGTTCATTGAAGGTTCCAGCACGGGCAGGGTGTAGGTCGCGCCGGTTTCCCCCGCTATCTCCTCAAAGTCCTTGCCATCGCCCTTGGCGACAAACCACTGGTAGGTGGCACCGGCTTTTTCTTCCATGAAAAGAGTGATGTTGCCGCTATAGGGCAGTTCATATGAGCTGGCCATGCCGGAAATCATACCGGCGGTTTCACTTGTCGGAGGCCGATCGTTGGATTGTAAAGCGCCCTGATTTACAATCCCCCAGTACCTATTAACGCTAAAAAACTGTTCGCTTGAAATTTTCAAACTGTCATATCGCGATTTAGTATAACTGAAGTCTAAGCGCGCAAGAACCACAGTTTCATTCAATTTCCCTTTATCACTTACTACGTTAGTTCTCCATTGGAAATCAGTCGAATTTACACGTTTATAAACATAATAGTCTGTCGCAAACCTTGTTCCCTTGGGAAGGTGTTGCCCATTGTTGATAAAATTACCTTCTTTAGGATCGAAAAAAATGTCATATAAAGACTTTTTACCGCCATAAGCTTTATAAATATCCTCAAAAAGGCCCCTCCATGGCTGCCAGGATATTAGTTCGCTGCCACCGTTACCCGGCCGTCTAACCGGATATTTTGTCCATATCATGCTTTGCATGTACTCAGTTGTTTCAAGTCTGTCCCGATAATAAAGATCTAAAGGAGTCATCTGGGCTACATAAAAGTTTTCGTAGAAAGCATACAGATCCTGTCCGGCCTTGGTGTCACGAAAAATGCGTATGTTCGAGTGCTCTACCACGGCACAGCGCTGATTCATATTCTTTACCTTTTCGGCGTTTGCCTTCAGCTCATTCAAGTTCCTCTGGGCCTGCAAGCGGATATTTTGTTCACTCAGACTGTCACCCTGGTGCGCTTCGATCACTTTCTCGCAGGCGATCTGGCCCATGCCATTGTATAAGGCGTAGACATTGATGATGTTATTCCGGTACTCCTTGCGCATATCGTAGCCCTGATGTTCCCAGTGGTTTAGGTGTCGTTCCAGTTTATCAAAAGCACCGAAGACATTATAACCACCGGTCAGCACCATCGTTATTCTATCGCCCAGGGCATTGGCGGCGGCGATAACCGTCATGCCGCGGGTATCAATATTCCTGTTTTTACCCCAATAGAGGTCTTGCATAAATAAATCCGTTAGCTCACCATCGTCAGCCAAATCCGTCTGATAACCACAGAGCTGATTGTATGGGGCGGTGTAATCGCTGAAGAATTCAGCGAAGCTATCCAAATTTCCCCGCAGCTCTTTCTCATCAAGCTTGCCGGATAGGGCCTTTATTTGGTTCTCAATGTTATCCAGTTTTCCCTTGATTTCTTGCAAAGCTTTGAGAATTCGAGCGCTATCCGAGCCGAATATGGCTGCAAACGACTCGTTGACGCTCTTCCCCGCAACTCCGGAGATGATCCCGCCCGCCAGTTTCTCAAGCGCCTTCATGCTCAAGGAAGTTGCCGGCTCTTCTGGTACAGACTGCAGCAAAGGAAGCTCGGTCGAGGCTTCGTTATTCTCCGTTGTCTCAATAACAATCTCGTCTTCCGCCGCATCTTCCGCCGGCGCCGTCAACGGCAGCTGCGTAATGGTTAAAGCCATTATAAGCAGCAGCGCCAAAAGCCTTTTAACTTTTCGCACTTTATCCCTCCTTTTTTTATGTTTGAACATAACTATGTTTTCATGGAACCCTATTTCATAAATATGACCATTCCTTTCTTGAGGCACAAAACGTCATGAATAGACTTATCACTGCTCCCTGGGTGGTCTGAGCGTAATCTTCGCTAATGGGGAAAAAAATAGCCTCCCGATATTCAGGTGTTTTCCTGTTCGTGCTTGCACTCATGAATATCTCCAACGGATCTGACAGGGTTAAAAAGGTGGTTTTCCCCCAGCCCCACTCCTCCCTACTGGTGATAGTCCAATCATATGTAAAATGATGTCAATGGGGATAGTCAATTTAGTGCTATATTTTCTGTGGTTATGGCGATTTTGCAGTCAAAAAAAGAGCTCCGAACCATTACGCTCGGAAGCTCTCTGCTATTTTTTATATTAATTCTTTTTAAACGAGAGTTTTGCATCATTCAAAAAATGCAATATTGTCACTCTCAGCGATAGCGAAGCAGTGGTTGCCATTGGCGTCCAGGGCTGAAAGCGATGGGAAGGCAAGCGCGATATGCAGCCTGCGCGTCGATGAGTCTTAAGGGCCATAAATCAAATGAAAAATAGTATTATTTTTGGGTCATCATTGTTCGATATTGCGAAGGAGTCATGCCTAACTTGTCTTTAAATATTTTTGCCAAATTCCCGTTGTAATCCACTCCGCATTCCTCAAAGACCTGGGTTATGGACAAATTAGTATCGCACAATTTTTCCTTGAGCTTACCAAGCTTTACTTCTTGATAATAGCTGTAGGGGGTCATGCCCGTATGTTGCTTAAACAAACGGGTATAGTGATACCTGCTCATGTGAACAATACCCGCCAGCTTATCTATGTCAAACTCCTCCCTCCAATGATTGTCTATGTATTCTTTTCCTTTGATAATTTCTTCTCTGTCCTGATAATACCTGGAGGTGATAAAAATAAACACGATAAACAACAATTTATTATTGCTGTCGCGTATAGGCAAGGCAGTCATGTTGTGATACATGCTTCCGTAAACCAACTCCTTGTCATCTCCCAACTGATCAACGATCTCCTGATGCGGTACTTTGACATCATAGGCGTAAACGGCTTCTCCCTGAAACGCCCGCACAGTGAAGTCCTTTACTCCCCACCTTTCCAGGTTGGGATTCTGCAATATATTATGTTTTTTATACAGTCTTTCTGGATTTGATATTTTAGCAAATTTTAAATATGCTTCATTGGCTAAAAGCATCGTACCGTCCGGCGCGCATATGTGCATAGGATAGGGAAAGTGCTTTACGATCTCTATAAACAGATCTTTGTTTTCATACAGCGACTGAAAAGACCTTGCGTTTTCATGCTTGTTTGTTTCATATACGTCATTGTCTTTGCCTGCCGCCGGTTCCTTTTCTTCTTGAATTGAGGCTTTTTTCCGTCTTCTATCCTCCGGTTTAACGGCATCTTCAGGAATAAGCCACAGGTTGCCCTTTTTCACCACGCCGGCTATTCTGCCCTCGGTACAATACAGCGTCACCATCCTGATCCCCAGTCCCCATTTTTCACCGGCTTCCTTCACGGTTATATACTCCATGCCTCATGCCACCCAAAATAATAAATCTTGCCATAACTATATTTCCAAATCAAGCATATTGCAAGTATTAGCAATGTATAATTATAACCTATACAAGTGCGAAAAATCCTGCTTCTTCTTAGGTGAATAACTTTTACATTTTTAGATAATTAATTAGGCTAGGGTGTGAACTGTAACCCAAAAAAGGAGGATGACTAAAAGCAAAGCGGATATTCATCAAATGGATAAGTCATCCTCCAGGTCTTTCATTGCAAGAGTGAACTATAGTCTATTGTATGCACTTTAACATCCTCAAAACCGTTGCAGCTGCTTCCCCGCGAGACATAGTATCCCCGGGCGCCAAAAGTTTATTGCTCCTTCCTTGAAAAATGCCCAGTTTTATAAGTAATGCCGCATTCGATTTAAGCTCTTGATCAATTCCTTCCAAATCAGAAAAACCTTTTATCAATGAAACTTCTTCTTCTGTGGTCAGGTTAGCTTCGAAGCCTGTTAAAGCCATAACATCTGCTAAGACGGAAACAGCCTGCGTTCTGGTAATAGGTTGTTCGGCTTTAAAAGAAAGCGTTTCTTCTCCAGATGCCGAAAGATTATCCGGGGTTATGCCGGTGGCTCTTTGGATAAGTATCAAAAAGTCAAGCCCCGTCATATTTTTATCAGGCTGATACAGATTATTCCCTGTTCCCTTCAGTATGTTGGCAGATGCCAGTTGATTTATGGAATCTTTTGCCCAATGGCCGCTTATATCTTTAAAGCGTTCAGAATTAGTAATTCTAAAAGTATCTCCCGATTTGCCGACAGCCAGAATATAGGCACCTTTTTCCGCATAGGTCTCAGGGCTGTCTGACATCAGACTGTCGTATGCCAAATTGAGTTCGGGAGAGAAGACCACAATTCTTCCTCCTTCGGGAATAGAAAAGCTCACAAGGTCGCTAAACCCCATCTTGCCTGCCTTGTTTTGACCGTTAGAATCAATTTGCAGAATATCACCTTCTGTGATAATTGGTAATTTGGAGGCATCTGAGTAGTAATGGCCATAATTATAGAGCAATGTCTCCCCTTCGATATTTTGCAGAAAGACTTCAAACTGATCCCTTAAATAGTTGAAGGACATCCAGGTACCTGTCGGGCTTTTAAGAGCTAACGGAGTATATGTTGCTCCGTCATCGACAAATATATATCCCGGTATTTCAGGAATTGTTACCGTCCGAATCATTTTCGTGAAAAAATCATATCGGTTCAGATTTCGGGGAACCCACACCCTTCCTGAAAATGCGCTTGTGTCTATATCATTTAGATTATTTAACTTCTCGCAACTTACAAATCCTGCATTTGAGCTGTCAGGATGAATCATCATTACCTTTCCTTCCGCATGCTCTGCAAAGGAATAGTTTAAGCCGCCCGGCTTATAAAACCTGCCATTTTCTTTATAAGTTAAAACACCTGCGGGCTTAAAACCTTTACCATCATAGGTTGAGAGAGTCATTCCATTTTTATCCGCAGAAATCTCCACCTTCATGATTTTATCGTCTGAGGTATAAAATCCCTCATAGCCCTTAAAATAATCCGGAATTTTGGCATCCTGAGGAGGGAGTATATCAGACGATGGTTTTTTCACAATTCCCTTTTCTTCCAGCAGGGCCTGCAATATGGCATTTGCAACTGCTGTGGGGTTTGCAGATCCCGCAAAAATAACCGCTACATTTATATGCTCTTTGGGCAATACATAGAGCTGGGAAAAGTATTGAAGCGTACCGCCATTTTTCGCCAGTACGTCAACGCCTTGATTCTTGAATTTGTGGACTTGCACATAGTCCCAGCCCAATCCCGCATTGAATATCGGTTCTCCCGCCGGGACTGTTTCGGGACCATATTGAACTTTGGTATATTCTTCAATCATGGCTGGATTCAAAATAGTTTCTGATTGAAGAATCTCTCCGTATTGGCAAAGATCAATTGCTGTGGAGGATATTCCTCCGCTTCCAAGGATGTTTACATATTCAACGGGTAACGGCGCTATACTATCTTTTTCATATACTCTTGCAATATTTTGGTTGCCATCTTTAAAGTATGCGCTTGTGTTATCAAGGCTCATCTTATTGAAAATTCTCTTCTCAAGGAAATCCGGGAAGCTCATGCCTGAAATATGCTCGATAACAGCCTCGGCAATTGTGAAGCCATCGTTGCAGTAAATGCTTATTTTCCCCGGATCATTCACCAAATTGCTGATTTTTAATCTTTCCAGTGTTTCCTCTACGTAGTTTCTATTTTTTACTGCTGTAAAACCATCTTTAGTATTTGTTCCCGGAAAGCCTGAGGTATGATTAAGCAGCATACGGATGGTGATGTCTTTGTACCTGCTATCATTCATTGTAAAATTAGGAATATAGTCTGTGACCGGCTTATCCAGTGAAAGCTTACCTTCCTGCTCCAGTACAAGGACAGAAGCAGCTGTAAAGATTTTGCTGACGGAGCCTATGTTAAACTGTGTATCTGTTTCTACTCGAAGGTTCTTAGCGCGGTCCCTCAAGCCAAAACCTTCTGCATAAACTATCCTGCCATCCACCATGATGGCTACCGTTGCACTTGACGATATGCCGGTTGACAATTCCTTTGCCACGGCCTCCCGTGCCGCTTTAATTGATGCTTCATAGCCTTGAGCCATATCTGTTGTAACTGCATAAGCAGAAAGATTTGTCACTCCCGGCAACTGAATACAGGTTAAAAAAAATACCATAACTATCAATTTAACTAAAAATATGGTTGACTTTTTCATTTTGATTCCTCCTTATCGTACTTTTTAAAAACCCCTTGCAGTCATCCTCAAATTGTGAATATATAACACCTATTTATTAATCAAACCCGAATGGAGAAGAAGCCTGCGCACCATGATTGTGGTCTCGGCTCTTGTAATGTTGTCCAGAGGAGCTATCCGGCCGTTGTCTCTGCCGGTAACAACACCTGTCTTTACGCATTTTGACACAGAATCCTTAGCCCAGCCTGAAACATCAGCATTGTCGTTGAATGCCGCAAGAATGTCGCTCACATCTATCTCAAGCTCTTCTCCCAGCTTGGTAGCACCCATGGCTCGCGCTAAAATTGCCATAGCTTCCTGACGGGTGATATTTCCGTCAGGTTTAAATGTCCCGTCATCATAGCCCCTAACTAAACCATAGTATGATGATGTTGAAATGTATTCCCTATACCATTCGCCTGCCTTGACATCAAAGAAATCATTCTTATATTCTTCCGCTCTAAGCCCTAATGCCCTAAGCATAACTGCCGAAAACTCAGCCCTGGTTATATTGCGCTCAGGCTCGAATAAATCATTGCCCACTCCGCTGATTATCAATCTTGAGGCCATATCGTTGACATCTTTCTCTGCCCAATGTTTTTCAACATCCCGAAAGGTTTTCGGGCTATAGATTAACAAGTAGGCGCTGTTGGTCAGGCTGTTGATTTTTGCATAATATTTGCCGTCTATCATTGCAATGACTGTAGGCACATGGGAAAAGGTTCCGTCGGAATTCAGAATAACACCTGTCGTAATTTTAGACGGATCGACACCTTCAGGTATCGCAATCATCCTTTTTACATATGCGTTGAATTTGGAAACCTCCACGGTCTTGCTTCCGCTTGAGCAGGTGATTTCAAACTCAATGGGCTTTACGATAATTTGATAATTGTTTTTGTCTGCGGTATCTTCAATGATTTTAACAGTATCCGCAGCCGGTTCAGATATTTTTACGCTTACCGCAATATCCTTCAATTCCACCTGTTTTCCGATCTGTTCTGAAACGGCGTCAATATTTATTTGGGATGCCGGCAGCGTATAAGTAACCTGTCCGGTTTTAATTTCAAGAACAGCATCTTTGCTTGCCATGTTCTTGACGGTATGGCCGTTCAGAGTCCCGATGACAACATCCGCACCGCTCATAACCGGAATGGTTACAACTGCATGGTTGCCTTCCCGTGCCAGTGTCTCTTCCACTTTTTTATCATCCACAACGATGGTTGTAACCTTTTTATCGCCTTCCCGGGTGGTCGTTGCCGCAGCGACCGTTTCGGACTTGCCGTTGGCATTATTCGTACTTTGCGAATTTGAAGGAGAACCAAGCGAATTGCCATTTCCCGCACTGGGAATGGGTATTATATCTATATTCACGGTCTGAGTATTTGAATATCTTCCACTAGGGCCTTTTACTCTATATGTAAAAGAATCATGACCTACCTGTTTCATATCATGAGTACAATATTCAAATTGATTATCTCCGGTAATGGTTACGGTTCCCTTTTTGGCCTGCTCTACAATCTCAAAGGTAAGCTTCCAGTCAGTGCCATCATTACTTGATCCGGCGTCATACGATCCTATCAACCGGCCTTCAAGAGTTGAACCTGCGTCCACTGTCCATCCCCGTACATCCGAAACAACCCAGCTGCCGTCTGTCATATTATCCATGGTTCCATTATACGATCCTTTTGAATCTATAACGGTGGTTCCGCTGCTTTGATTGAGTTTATAGTAATAAACCAAATTACCATACTTATGGTGTGAGCTATCTACGCCCCTGTACATCCAAGCTACAATTTCATCAGGATTCAGTGCAGTATTCCAAAATTGGATTTCATCCATTCGTCCGCTAAAAAATTGGTTGACTGCGTTTGTACCACCAATACTGATATTACCCGCTAAAGGCACAGGTGCGTAAAAGTGCATGGAATCTAAGGTCATTTCATAATACTTTGTCCCATTTGCATAAGCTATTACACTTTCTCCTGACTTCGTAAGCGCAATATGAGTCCACTGGTTCATCGGAATCTTGGTGATATTGGTTAATGATATTTCGTCATTCCAAGGAAAAGCATTTTGCCAGCTGTAATTTAGCCCATTAAATCCAAAGTACAGGTATCCTTCATCGTCATTATATTTAATAAATCTAAAATCTAAACCTAAAGATCCTCTAGTTTCATCTCCTTCTTGGCGATATAGAGTTTGGTATGGTTCATTTTCTCTGGGGAAAATCCACATAGATATGGTAAAATCCGAATTGCCTCCTATCTTGGTATCTTCGAATGGGACATTAATCCGCCCTTGCGAATTTTCGGGAAAATCCAGCGCACTGCCAAACCCCGCGACCGGTTTGGCATAGTCATGGGCGTTAAGGATTATTCTGCTGTTTTGAACATCCCCTGGATTTATACTTATTAAAGGTCCTGCTGATTCTAAACTAATATATTTGCTTTGTGCTGATTTATCCACAAAAAATCCGGTTATCCCTTCACTATTGATTACATGTTCTTGTTCATTCAAAGTTATCTTATTTTCATTTTCAGGTGACAAATTTTCTACTTCTAATCTTACATATGTTAAATCTGTACCTTTGACGTCACCACGCTTAATAATAGTTTTTCCTAGACCATATCTTCCATTTCCTATATCTGCACCACCGCCTCCTCCGGTAGCAATAACCGTGGGATAGTTATTGATAATTATAGTGCCTCCGGAACCTCCACTCAATCTGGGATGACCTCCACCGCCGATTCCCGCACTGCCATTGCCGCCTGTGGCTATGACTGTTCCGTTGTTAATTGTCACATTGCCACCGTCGCACCTCTCGCCCCCTCCTATTCCCGCGGCATAGTCACCGCCTGTGGCTGTAACTGTTCCGCCGTTTATGGTAATCTCTCCGATATAAGAGCCTAGGGCTCTTCCGCCGATGCCTGCGCCACCACCGTAACGGGCTATGGCTGTGACTGTTCCGCCGTTTATGGTAATCTCTCCGCTAGATCCTTCGGCTCCTCCGCCGATGCCTGCACTGCCGGCAAGGCCTGTGGCATTGAGGGAGCCCATCTCATCCCCCTTTGATTGTGCGTAAATTGTCAAACTATTATCTTTGGGGACATTGATGCCCGCATCATCCCGCTTCCCTCTGATGGTAAGGGATGAACTATCCGCCAGGATTAGATGAACATTACCACTTACAGTGATTGCACCGGTTCTATTGATATTGCCTTCCACTATATACCAGCCCTCATTTAGAGTGGCGGTCTTCGAGGTTATTTTAGCAACAGTTTTATTCCCCGTATTTTTTGTCACGCCGTTTTCGTCTATATAAGTGTATCCCCCTT
The DNA here is from genome assembly GCF_002316705.1 of Syntrophomonas sp. UBA1041. Classification (NCBI taxonomy): domain Bacteria; kingdom Bacillati; phylum Bacillota; class Clostridia; order Eubacteriales; family Syntrophomonadaceae; genus Syntrophomonas; species Syntrophomonas sp. UBA1041. Next base: position 1,085 of record NZ_DCEA01000014.1, on the reverse strand, counting down.
CAGCCCTAAGCCCAGTACCCATCATCCGGCTCTCACCAGGTTCTTCTTCCGCACTTTCCCCTATTTCTTCTTTTATATCCTCTTCCGTCAGCTTTGCTTGATAAAAAGCGACTATCCGGGCTCCTTCTTCCGTATCAATATCGTAAATCTGCAGATAATTGCCTGCCGCAACACCGGCGGTTATATCTGCACCTGACTCATAGTCTGCAATCATGGTATCTCCGGTTGTTGGGGCCGTGTCTCCCACCCGAGGTGTTGCAATCTCCTGCTCCGTTATATTAACAAGCAAGTTCCCATAAACATAGCCGGTAACCGTTGCTGAAGTGGCCCCTGCCGTTTCCCCAGGGGATAAAGTTACAGCCAGCAGAGGCACAAACTCAGGCCCTGCTATGTGGTCACTTGAATCTTCCGCCAACACTGGTGACACACCAATAAACACCTGGAAGAGCATCGACACAATCAATACAACAGTCATCCTTTTTTGAATCGTTTTAAACATTCTTTATGCCCCCCAATCTATTCACAAATATTAAGTTATTATCCTTAAACATCAACATTTAATCTCAACATCATTTCATTATTCCGTTATCCCGCTAACCTTTTGCCGTAACCTAATCTGCTGCATTCAAAAACAGTCACCGTTTTTAGATCTGCTCCATAAGGAAGAGAGGACCATATGTCACAGTGCGGGCAAGTCTTTTCATATGAAACCATGAATAAGGCATCGTTTTTGCAGCAGCACTTCCCCAGGCAGGGAAACATTTCCTCATCCACACCACAGTCCTCATCTGGAATTTTTTCTATCATATCAGTATTCATCTAAATCACCTCATTTTACGACCAAGCTGTATATCAGCAGTGCATACTACTGTTCAGATAATTTTAAAACACCGGCAATTAACAAAACCGTGAACATAACTGCAAAACTTTTTTAAAAACTTTCTCATTCCGACTTTTTTATCATAATTCTTCGTATGCTTCCCGCAATTTTCCCTAATTTGTGTTACAATTTACCAATCATGATGTCACTGCAAAAAGTTATAAATATGCATTAGCTTGCATAAATATACCGCTCGCAGTCTTCG
>NZ_DCEA01000018.1:46112-48851 GCF_002316705.1 Syntrophomonas sp. UBA1041 | reverse complement strand
GTGACCGGGGTGGCCCTGGTGACCTTCATCGTCCTGGCGGTACAGCCGGCCTTGTCCGCCACCCTGATCGCCTGGATCTTCATATTGCGCGTATTGATGATCATCACCTCCATCACCGCCTTCTACATCAACCGGGCTTACAGCCAGAGCCGCTTCGGCGCCAAAGACGACTTCGACTTTGAGCAGCCTTTGACCAGCCTGGTATGGATCACCTCCATACTGTCCATCATAGCCACCTTCGCGGCCAGCTACTTCCTGTTAGGGCCGGGCTCAGGCGTTCCCCAAGAGTTAGAGCAGCTGTGGCTGATCTTATCCGCCATCATCAGCATAGGCACTTTGGGCGCAGCCTTAATCCCTGAATTCACCAAGATATTCACCAGTCCCAACTCCAGCCACGTGGCTGAGGTAGTCAAAGCCTCCCGGGAAGGCGGTCCCTCCCTCAACATCCTCTCCGGTCTGGTAGCGGGCAACTTCAGCGCCTTTTGGATCGGCATGGTATTCTTCGCCTTAATGTTCGGGGCCTATTATGCCAGCGGATACGGCTTGAGCGATATCATGATCTATCCCTCCATCTTCGCCTTCGGCCTGGTAGCCTTCGGCATGCTGGGTATGGGACCGGTGACCATCGCCGTAGACAGCTATGGCCCGGTGACCGACAACGCCCAGTCCATCTACGAATTGTCCCTGATCGAAGAGATTAAAGACGTGGATAAAGAGATCGAAGGCCAATTCGGCTTCAAACCCGACTTTGAAAAAGCCAAGCACTACCTGGAAGCCAACGACGGAGCCGGCAACACCTTCAAAGCCACGGCCAAACCGGTACTGATCGGCACCGCGGTGGTCGGAGCCACCACCATGATCTTCTCCCTGATACTGGTCATCCAGAACGTATTAGGGGTAGAGCCCGAACAGATCTTAACCCTCTTAAACCCCTTCACCATCTTCGGCTTCATAGCCGGGGGATGCATCATCTACTGGTTCACCGGAGCCTCCACCCAGGCGGTCACCACCGGTGCCTACCGGGCGGTGGAATACATCAAGCAAAACATACGTTTGGATGAAGAGGCCAGCCAGAAGGCCTCCATAGAAAAATCCAAAGAAGTGGTCAAGATCTGCACCCAGTATGCGCAGCAGGGCATGTTCAACATCTTCATCGCCATCTTCTCATTCACCATCGCCTTCGCCTGCCTGGCAGCGCCTAGAGCGGGTGAGGACGGCAACCTGGCGGTATCGCTGTTCGTGTCTTACCTGATCTCCATAGCCGTGTTCGGCTTGTTCCAGGCGGTATTTATGGCCAATGCGGGGGGATGCTGGGACAACGCCAAAAAGGTGGTGGAAGTGGACCTGCAGGAGAAAGGCACTCCATTGCATGAAGCCACCGTTGTAGGCGACACCGTAGGCGACCCCTTCAAAGACACCTCGTCAGTGGCTATGAACCCGATCATCAAATTCACCACTTTGTTCGGACTGCTGGCCATGGAGATAGCCATCACCGAAGCCTTCCGGGGAATCGCGCCTTCAGTAGGCATCGTGTTCCTCCTGGTGGCACTGTATTTCGTATGGCGCTCCTTCTATGGAATGAGAATCCCGGTTAAATAAAGTCACCAAAGAGAACGGCTGCCCTATAAGTCCAAAATGGACTCAGGGGCAGCCTTTTTTTCGACTGCTTTTATATGCAGTTGCGTGCCAACAGTCCCTTTTTATTTCGACATATCCTTAAAATCGACAGCGACCTTTCCCTGCCATTCAGCAGGAAAGAGCTTCTCCATCGCGAATGTAATGCTATAAAAAGAGGAAAATCATTCATGAGGAGGGTTAATTTTGAAGTTGTTTTATAAAACAAATAGACGATTAATGGCATCATTGCTTGCCGGGCTGTTTTTTCTGGCGCAGGGACTGATGTTTCCGGTTGTTTTATCTGCAGCCCAGCAGGCCACTCCATTTAATGACGTTGCGCCTGACCACTGGGCTTTGAAATACATTGTCAATCTGTCCGCCCGGGATATAATGTCGGGGGATAACAACGGCAATTTCCGTCCCGACCAGCCCATCTCACAGCTGGAAGCAGTGCTTTTGGCGGTGCGCTGTATGGGGCAGGACAATGCCATTTCTGAAGTAAATGCCGATGCGGATCTGCCCTTCGAGGTCCCTTCCTGGGCCAACAAGGGGGTTTTCAAGAAAGAGTTGTTGTTCGCCGTGGAACAGGGACTCCTGGTTCCCTCCCAAAAAGACTTCATCGCCTCAGACTTCGCCAGCCGCGCCTGGATAAGCCAGCTGATGGTGCGCCTGATCGGCAAACAGTCGGAAGCATTCACAATGAACAGCACCACACCGGATTTCATCGATGCGGACGAGATGCCTTCCTGGTCGATAGGTTACATAAATGCGGCTTTAAAGTACGATTTGATTTCAAAATTTCCCGATGGCAGCTTCAAGCCTGAGCAATTGGTAACCCGCGCCCAAACCGCTACCCTTCTGACCCGGGCCGAGCCCTATCTCACCCCCTCGGCAAATCAGGTTGAGGGTCCGATTACCGCCCTTTCGCCGGACACTATAGGTTTACAGGTGGGGCAGGCCGTCATGGGATACACCTTAACCGATGACAGCTATCTGTTTGACCTCAATGACAAGGCTTGCACCTGGGATGCCTTAAAACTAGGCGACTACGCAAATCTGGTGATAGATGGCGCCAAAATCGAATATCTGGCCATTTCCGAGCCGCCTGCCGCAACAATAACC
>NZ_DCEA01000018.1:42530-45973 GCF_002316705.1 Syntrophomonas sp. UBA1041 | reverse complement strand
TTCCCGAGCCCCCTGCCGCAACAATAACCCCTCAACCCCAGCCAGTGTTTGAGCAAGGCGGTACAGAGACCTTTCATAAGAGTGGTCTGGTCTACCTGGTCTCGGCTAAAAAGCGCCTTATAGTGTTATCTACCGACGGCCCGCCTCTGGCCTACCTGGTGTCCACAGCCGCCAGAATATCGATACCTGGTATCGAAAATGCGACTTTAAACGATATTCAGGATAATGATTACGTAGAACTAACCATAACCAACGGGATTATAACCCAAATTACGGTACAATAAGAGGTAGATGGCTCCGAGCTTGACCGCTCTCTGCGATTGGCCCGGCATGCAGGTGAAGGGGAAGTTTGATGAAACAGATCGCCATTTATGGAAAGGGCGGCATCGGTAAATCAACCGTGGCCGCCCATATTTCAGCGGCCCTGACTTTAAGAGGTCTTAAGGTGATGCAGGTTGGCTGCGATCCTAAGCATGACTCGACCCGCCTCTTGACTGGAGGCCGTCAAGCCCTGACGGTTTTGGACTATATAAAAAATACCCCGCCGGACAGTTGGAGATGCGAAGATATTGTAGCTTCGGGTTATGGCGGGATTTGGTGCGTGGAGGCAGGCGGACCCGAACCCGGGGTAGGATGCGCGGGGCGGGGGATACTCACCACCTTTGACCTGCTTCAAAAGCTCGGGATTATGAACAGCGACCGGGATGTGGTGATATACGACGTGCTTGGAGACGTTGTATGCGGAGGTTTCGCGGTACCCCTGCGCCGGGAATATGCTGACCAGGTCTATATCGTCACCTCCGGTGAGTTCATGTCATTGTATGCCGCCAACAATATCCTTAAGGGCTTGCAGAATTATGATGTTAATCCCCGTCTGGGGGGCTTGATTTTCAATCACAAAGGATTGGCGGAAGAAGAACAGCGGGTGGCACGTTTCGCGGCGGCAGTAAGCCTGCCTGTATGTGCGATTATTCCCCGCAGCGACGATTTTGCCGCAAGCGAAGCCATGGCGTGCACGCTTTTTGAAAGTGGTCACCGCAATTTATATGAGCTTTTCGACGGTCTGGCCGGGAAGATAATAGGGGAACACGCCTTGTACCCGGCCCGGGCTTTAGAACCTGAGCATTTAGAAGAACTGGTCCTGCGGCGCTCTTTCCCCAGGCGCACCTTGAATAGGCCTTCTACAAACAAAAAACCGGAGAACCTGCCATCCGGCGCCGGCCAAACAAGCTCTTCGTTGCTCTCCTTAAATGTGCGCCGGCGGGAGCCTCTGCACGGTTGCGCTTTTAACGGTGCGGTTAACGCGGCTATACAGGTTGGGGATGCCGTTACCATAGCCCACGGCCCCAGGAGCTGTGCCCACGCCTCTTACCAGACCATAACCTCGGCGGCGCGCAAAGCGTTGTTTGAAAGGGGAGTGTCAATGCCTGCGCACATTATTCCGCCTCTGCTCAGTTCTGATATGAATGAAGGCAGAATGATTTTTGGCGGCATAGAAGAGCTGCGCCAGCAGGTCCTGGCTATTAAAGGAACCGGAGCCAAGGCTGTTTTTATCGCTACTACCTGCCCGGCAGGCATTATCGGAGACAGTTTGGAGCATGTCATGGACTTGGACGACCCTGGGGGAACACGATTAGTGGCACTGCCGGTCGACGGCAACATCAGCGGCGACTACCTGCAGGGTATGATTTCAGCCTATGCGGAAATAGCCCGGGCCTTGATCCGGCCCGAAACCAAGCCTGAGCCCGATCTGGTCAACATAATCGGAGAAAAAACCATCGCCAGTGTTACCGAGCCCAATTTGCAGATCGTCAAAGAATTGCTGAAGCATGTAGGGGTGTCGGTCAACTGCCGCTTCATATGCCAGACTTCGGTGCAGGAAATCGCCTCTTTTAAAAAAGCCCCCTTAAACCTTCTGGCTTATGATGACTATATGGGCCGCATGATGCGTGATTATTTGGGGAAGAATTTTGAGGCTCATTTCTTCGACCAACCTTTTCCCAGGGGATTTGAAGAGACCGCCAGCTGGCTTACGGGGATTGCGGAGTTCTTCTCCAGGCAGGAGCTGGTTGACGAAATAATCACCTCTTACCGCCAGCTGTACCAGGCTGAGATAGCATCACTTCGACCGGCCTTAGCCGGTAAACGCTTGATGGTGGTCACCTACAATCACGATATCGATTGGATACTGGAGCCGGCCTTGGATCTGGGCATGGAAATCGCGCTGGTGGGCATTCTCAATTATTCTCAGGACAATAATTTCCGTTCCCGATTTAAGGGGCAGTTTCCCTTGATTGAGCCATACCCTGACGAAAGGCGTCTGGAGGACATCCAATCCCAGAAACCCGACATCTACCTGTCCAACCACGCCCTGGCCCATTTTGACGGCGGTGTTTTTAGCGATGTGATTCCTTTATGCCCGGCAGTGGGCTTTTTCAGCGGTATAGAAATAGCCCGGAGATGGACCCAGATCTTTCGTAATAATCTCAACGAGGGGTGGAAAAAGGATGCAGCCTTGTTCAGAAAATATATGGCCTGATGCTTTCAGCGGGGCTATTTTCGCCCTGGAAGGCATTAAAGACGCAGTGGTGATTTTAAATGGTCCCACCGGATGCAAGTTCTATCACAGCGCCATCTCCGATTACCAATATCCCCGGGACCTCTCCTTTGATCCCTTAAATTATCCGGAGATCTATTATTTCGGCCAGCCGCGCGTACCCGCTACCTTTCTGGACGGATATGATTATGTCTACGGGGCTACTGCCAAACTGGAAAAAATCCTGCAAAAGGTGGCCGTAAAGCCGGAATACAAGCTGGTAGCGGTAGTCAATTCCCCCGGCGCGGCTTTAATCGGCGATGACCTGGAAGGTTTGGTTAAAGGGCGAGTTGTGGATACGCCATATTTGTGCATCGAAAATACCGGCTTTTCGGGTCTGTTTACCGAAGGCTTTCAGACCGCCGTGCTGCAATTATTGCAGAATCTGGACCCGGTTCCGGCCAAGACCTGCCCGCTAACTGTCAATCTGGTGGGCATATCCATATATCACAAGCATTACAGCGGTTCGATTAAGGAACTGCAGCGCTTGCTGTCACTGTGCGGCATTTCCATACAGGCCACTTTTTGCGCCGGCAGCGACCTGACCCGGCTGCGGCAGTATAACAAAGCGTCTTTAAATATCCTGCTCCATCCTGAATACGGCCTGCAATTATGCCAGTGGATGCATAAACATCATAACATGCCATTTCTGTCTCCCCGAAGCGGTTTACCGCTGGGGTTTGAGGCCAGCAAAAACTGGATCAGGGAAGTCTGTGCCGCCCTGGAGGTTGATCCCGTCCCGGCTGTGCTGGATATAGAAGCCTGCCAGGCCCATGCATTTCTGCACCTGTCCCGCTATAACTCGGTAACCGGACTGCCCCGCGGCGCTACTTTCGCGGTGAAGGCC